>CAYRXG010000029.1:246-10283 GCA_964428285.1 uncultured Clavibacter sp. | reverse complement strand
GAGTTCTCGCATTGTTACAACCGCCATGGCGGCACGCTCCTTTGTGCGAACTTTTCGTTCGCATCGGTTAATGAAGTAGCAACCTGCTACTTCTCTAGCGTCTAAGCACCGACCAACTCATTCGAGTCAGACCGAAATGGTTTCCAACTTAAACTCGCGAGCAGCGAGTAAGCGGTAGACGCGTGAAGTCACAGAGGTCATCTGTGCAGGCGAAATCCTACCCGAGAGTTATTGCCCCAAAATCCACCGAACAAGCTCGAACAGCAGTCAAAAAGTGAAGAGTAGATTGTCATTGTGAATGAAAATCAGGCATCCCGAAATCTTGCTCTGGAATTAGTCAGGGTCACCGAGACTGCGGCAATCGCTGCTTCCAGATGGATTGGTCGCGGTCAAAAAAATGAGGCAGATCAATCTGCCGTCGACGGTATGCGCAAAATGATAAATACCGTAGCGATGGATGGCGTAATAGTTATTGGTGAAGGTGAAAAAGATGAAGCTCCTATGTTGTTCAATGGCGAGCGCGTTGGCGATAAGTCTGGTCCCAAGGTAGATGTAGCCGTAGACCCAATTGATGGGACAACTCTTACTTCTAAAGGAATGGCCAATGCATTAAGCGTCATCGCGCTTGCAGAACGTGGATCCATGTTTGACCCTAGCGCTATTTACTATATGAAGAAGATAGTCGTTGGACCAGAAGCCGCAGGAGTAATTGATGTAACTGCTCCAACAAAAGTTAACCTAGAAAAGATTGCTAAAGCAAAAGGGCGAGATATTTCTTCGCTGACTGTAATGTTGCTGGATCGGCCTCGACATGATGTTTTGGTTAAGGAAATTAGAGAAATTGGTGCTCGCATAAAATTCATAACAGACGGTGATGTTGCCGGTGCCGTTGAATCAGCTCGTGAAGGCACAGGCATAGATGTCCTAATGGGAATCGGAGGAACGCCAGAAGGAATTATTGCCGCATGCGCCATGAAATGTTTAGGAGGCGAAATTCAAGGCGTCTTACATCCGAGAGATGAAGCTGATAAAGATTTAATTAGATCTAAAGGCATTGATTTAAATCAGGTTTTAACAACTAACGATTTAGTATCAGGTGATGATGTATTTTTTGCCGCTACCGGAATCACAGATGGTGAGTTACTTAGAGGAATTCGTTTTTCAAGTCGACATATAAAATCAAACTCGCTGGTGATGCGATCCAAATCTAAAACGATTCGAGTATTAGAAAGTGAACATCCTGTAAATAGCTAGGCTCGAGGATGTGCCTGTTCGTACGCTTTCTTCAATCTCTCTTGCGTTACGTGTGTATATATCTGAGTAGTCGATAATGATGAATGCCCCAAAATCTCTTGTACCGTTCGTAAATCAGCACCGCCTTCTAGAAGATGAGTAGCGGCAGAATGACGAATTGCATGCGGTCCAAGCTTGATTCCATTGCCAACTGCTCCTGTTGCGTTATAAACGATAGTTCTCACAATTCTCTGATCGATTCGCTTACCTCGGCCGCCGAGAAAAAGTGCTCTGCCTGAATCTTGGTTTGCAAACTTTTCTCGTCCATGTTCAAGATATTTATCAAGCGCCCTTAGGGCTGGAATTCCAATTGGCACCACTCGCTCTTTACTACCTTTACCTAGAACTTTGATTGTATTTCTAGTTCGGTCAACGTCTTCAATGTTGAGGCCAACTAATTCAGAGACTCGAATTCCGGTCGCATAAAGAATTTCAATTACTGCTAGATCACGAAATGCAGTTGGCGACCCCTCTTCAGTGGCACGTACCTCCAAAGCTTGTATTGCTTTCGCTGCATTATCTATATCCATAATTTCAGGAAGATTTCGTTCCGGTTTAGGTGCGACAAGATCTCTGCCAATATCACGAGGCAACCAGCCATTCTTTGCTGCCCAATAGGTGAAAGCTCTTATTGAAACTACACGGCGTGAAATTGACGATCTGGCTCCACCTTTAACTTGTAATTTCGATAACCATGACCTTAGGTGGTTTAGTTCAAGCGCAGAAAAATCGGTGACACCCAACTGGTTTACATGAGTAATCATGGACTCTAAATCTGCAACATAGGCTCTTATGGAATTTTCTGAGAGATTCCTGACATTTCTTAAATGCTCTACATAGCCATTTTCGAGTTCACCGTTCAAAGCCATGACTTAAAGATTACTCATTTTTGACTTTTTTGACCGTGGACACAGCGTTGCTAATACGCAACACTTAGGCGCGAAGAGCCTCCTGTGAATCGCTCGCATCGCCTGTCACTAGTAGATGCGGTAATTCGTGATTAAGAAAGGAGCTTGCTGATGATTGAACTTGTAGTTTCTGATAATTGTTTAGTTCCTGATTTGGTTCGCGAAGGAGAATTAATTCGTGTGGTAATCGGGCCCGGACATGATTTCGACAACATATTGGACCTATGTTCAGGAATTCTTACAAATGAAGATATTGCCCACATTCATCGACTCTGGTCAGATGATGACTTTCCACGCACCTTCATAAGAGAGGGCGATTCATTGATAATTAGAGCAAGAACTTAGCGAAATCTTTTTTCAATAGCACCAAGTGCAACTAATAAAGTCTCGGGAGAAACTTCAAGGGCTTTACATAGCGGAGCTATAACATCAACACCAGGGATTCGCTCTTGGCGAAAATATCTTGAGATTGAACCTTTATCTATTCCACTTCTTTGGTGTAACTCATCTAATCCAGTAATTCCTAAATGCACCATTCGCATTTTGAGCCATTCGCTACCTTCATCTGCGCTAATTTTTGCGCCTCTTCGAACCGCGCTCGTCATCATCGCTCCTACTCTGGTTTTGCACCTTTACGGAGCAGACCATAGGTCAAGGCATCTTCTAACGCCATAGCCGATGCGGCTATAACATTTTCGTGAACACCAACAGTGTTCCATTCCCCAACGCCATCGCTCGTTTCTACCAAGACTCGCGTAACCGCGCCGGTGCCAAGTCGTCCCTCCAGAATGCGGACTTTGTAATCCGTCAGCTCAAGACCTTTAAGTTCTGGAAACATACTTTCGAGCCCATTACGTAGAGCATTGTCGATTGCATTCACAGGTCCATTTCCGGTACCGCTTGATTCAATTCGTTTTCCTCGCACATTTACAACAACTTCAGCACGAGACGTCACTGTGTGATCAGCGTTTTGATCAACAGTTGTCTCCCATTTTTCAATCGTAAAATACTTAGGACGTTTTCCTTCAACTTCTTCGCGAAGGAGTAGTTCAAAAGAAGCATCTGCGGCTTCGAAAGTAAATCCTCTGGCTTCAAGCTCCTTTACCCGCTCAACTATTCGCGATGTCACGTTCTTGTCATTGCCTATATCAATTCCAAGTTCTTGTGATTTAAGTTCGATAGAAGCCCTTCCCGCCATATCGGATACCAACATTCGCATATCGTTGCCGACTCTCTCGGGATCTTCATGTTGGTAAAGCGCAGGATCTACTTTAATTGCAGATGCATGCAGACCTGCTTTATGTGCAAATGCTGATACACCGACATATGGTTGTCTTGCGCTTGGCGAAACATTTGTTACTTCTGCAACCGCGTGAGAGATTCGAAATGCTTCTTCTAATTTACCTTCGGGCAGAACCTGTTGATTCTTCTTCAATTGAAGGTTTGCAATTATTGAGACTAAATCTGCATTTCCCGTACGTTCGCCATAACCATTTATCGTTCCTTGAACATGAGTAGCTCCTGCCGCCACTGCAGCTAGCGAATTTGCAATCGCACAACCAGTGTCGTTATGACAATGAATACCTAATCGAGCTGAACTTTTTTCAAGAACTTCATGCACCACTTGAGATAGTTCGTCTGGCAACATACCGCCATTTGTGTCACATAGTGCGACTACATCTGCCCCGGCTTCGACAGCTACTCGCACAACTTCGAGGGCGTAACTTGCATTTGAGCGATATCCATCGAAAAAATGTTCCGCATCCAGGAATACTCGCTGTCCACCCGCTCTCAAGAATTCGATTGAATCCTTAATCATCGCCAAGTTCTCTGAAAGCGTTGTGCGTAAAGCCAGCTCAACATGTCGATCATGAGATTTTGCAACAAGCGTTACTGCTGGCGCGCCGGATTCGGCTAACGCAAGTAATAATGCATCTTCGCTTGGTTTTACATTGGGCCTTCTTGTGGCACCAAAGGCAACAAATGTTGCATTTTTAAGTTTCAATTCTTTCTTAGCCAATTTAAAAAATTCCGTATCTTTTGGATTAGCTCCAGGCCAACCACCTTCAATAAAACCGACACCTAAATCATCAAGGTGACGCGCGATAGTCAACTTGTCATGAACCGAGAGATTTAAGCCTTCTTGCTGAGCGCCATCACGCAATGTGGTGTCGTATACATGAAATGAATCAGAGATAGTCACTAACAGACCTTTCGCATCCATCCATGTTTGTCAGCAATTGTCCCATGCTGTATTCCTAGAAGATGATTTCTAATCTCCATAGTAATCGGACCTGGATTTCCATCACCAGTTACCCAAGTTCCTTGGGCGCTTTTTGCTGTTCCGATAGGCGCAATTACTGCAGCCGTGCCGCATGCAAAAATCTCCGAGATTTCACCGGATGCAACTCCATCGCGCCATTCATCAATATTTATCATGCCCTCTTCAGTTTTGTAACCGAGATCTTTGGCAGCAGTCAAAATTGAATCTCTAGTTATTCCAGCAAGCAAGGTTCCAGTTAGCTTAGGTGTAAAGATTGTTGCATCTTTACCTTTGCCTTTAACAAAATAAAGATTCATACCGCCCATCTCTTCAACCCAGCGACGTTCTTTTGCATCTAACCAAACGACTTGGTCGCAACCTTCTTTTGCAGCTTGCTGTTGCGCTAACAAAGATGCTGCATAGTTGCCACCGCACTTTGCTTCACCAGTACCGCCAAGAGCAGCCCTTACATACTCGGTTGAGATCCAAACCGTTACGGCTTTTGCGGCATTGAAGTACGCGGCTGCTGGAGTTGCAATTACCGCAAATAACGCTTTATTAGATGGTCTAACGCCTAATCCAACTTCTGTCGCAATCATAAACGGACGCAAGTAAAGAGACTCACCAATCTTGCTAGGAACCCACTTGGCATCTTGTTGAACTAACGCTTCTACGCAAGAGACAAAATCCGCAATTGGAATTTCTGGTAGCGCAATTCTTGCTGCACTTCGGTTAAATCTTGAACCATTTGCATCAGGACGAAATAGTGAAATCGAGCCATCTGGTTGGCGATAGGCCTTCATTCCTTCAAATATTTCTTGACCGTAATGAAATACCATCGCAGCAGGATCTAATGAAATAGGTCCATAAGCGCGGACTTCTGCATCGTTCCAACCTGAATCCTGATTCCATTCAGCAGTGACCATATGATCGGTGAAGTATTTGCCGAATCCGGGTTCAGCGACATATTTTTCACGGAGAGAATCCTCAACTAAATTGGCATTTGGCTTTAAGTTTATTTTCACTTTACCGCCTCCAATAAGGAATCACCGATTTGCGAAGTGCTCCGCTTAGAATCTCCTCTATTCGCAAGATCTAGTTCTACTGCCCGCTCAATATCCGAAGCTGCAGAATCTTCTCCTAAATGACGGAGCATCATGGCAACTGACATAACGGTCGCAGTTGGATCTGCAATTCCTTTTCCAGCAATATCTGGAGCTGAGCCATGAACTGGTTCAAACATTGAAGGGAATTTACCTTCTGGATTTATATTTCCAGAAGCGGCTAAACCAATTCCGCCACAGATAGCTGCGGCGATATCAGTCAAAATATCACCAAATAAATTATCGGTAACTACCACATCGAAGCGATCTGGATTAGTTACAAAAAACATCGAAGCCGCATCAACATGTAAATAATCAGTTTGAACTTCCGGAAACTCTTTAGCGATTTCATTAAATGTTCTAGTCCAAAGGCCACCAGCGCGAACCAACACATTATTTTTATGAACCAGCGTCAATTTCTTTCTTGGTCGCTTCATGGCACGTGCAAATGCATCACGGATAACGCGCTCGGCACCTTTTCGAGTATTTAAACTCTCTTCTGTTGCGATCTCCGATGGAGTTCCCTCTGCTAGAACTCCGCCAGCACCAACATACGGCCCCTCGGTGCCTTCTCTGACAACTACAAAATCAATTTTTGATTCAGTCTTGAGAGGTCCCTTAACTCCGTCAAAAAGTTTGGCTGGTCGCAGATTTATATATTGATCAAATGCAAATCTAAGTTTCAAAAGCAATCCGCGTTCCAAGATTCCGCTGGGCACAGACGGGTCACCAACAGCGCCCAGAAGAATTACATCAAAATTCTTTAATTCTTCGAGCGTTTTATCTGGCAATGTTTCTCCCGTTTTATGCCAATACTTTGCTCCCAGTTCAAATTCCTTCTTATCAATTGAAAATCCATACTTTGAGCTGACCGCATCAAGAATGCGTAATCCTTGCTCGACAACTTCTGGTCCGATTCCGTCGCCAGCGATTACTGCAAGTTTTATCTTTTTCATGATCGTAGAGATACCGTTCTCGCTAAGGTGGCTCCGGTTGCAGAACCGACTTTCGTAACTAATTCTTGCGGAATAGCCGAGTCAACTGTGATAACCATTAGCGCTTCGCCGCCCGCAGCACTTCTTGCGACTTGCATGCTGGCAATATTTATTTTTTCTTTGCCAAGACTCTCTCCAACTATGCCAACAACTCCAGGTCGATCTGTGTACTTCAAGAAAAGCAGATAATCGGTTGGCTGTAAGTCCAAATCAAAGTTATCAACTGCAATAATTTTTTCTGATTTCTTAATTCCCATCAATGTTCCATCAACGGTTAAATGAATTCCGTTACCAAAAGCAGCCTTTAACGAAATCATATTTCGATATTCAGGGCTAACCGGGTCTGTGAGGATTGAAGATGAGAATCCTCGTTCGTGGGCCAGTCCAGGTGCATTTACATATGTGACATCTTCAGCTCCAGTTGCAACAAGTGCACCTTTTAGCGCAGATGTAGCAAGAACCGAGCAGTCATACTCACTGACTTCACCACGGACGATAACTTCAATAGAAACTGGGAGTTCATCGGCGAGTGAAGTTGCAACCTGCGCCAATTTTTCGACAAGCGGAAGCGCTGGTCGGATTTCTTCGTGAATCTCTCCACCTTTTACATTTACAGCATCTGGAACTAATTCGCCGGCCAATGCTTTTCGAACAGATACCGCAACTGCAATTCCTGCTCGCTCTTGAGCTTCATCGGTTGACGCGCCAAGGTGTGGAGTTGCTACTACATTCTCTAATTTGAAAAGTGGCGAATCAACACATGGTTCGGTTGCGAATACATCTAGACCCGCTCCAGCTACTCGACCTTGAGTTAAGGCTTCGTAAAGGGCGGCTTCATCCAGAACTCCACCTCGCGCCGCATTGATTATGCGTACTGAAGGCTTAACTTTTTTCAAAGCTTCTACGCCTATGAGGTTTGCAGTTTCTTTTGTCTTTGGCAGATGAATTGTTATGAAATCTGATTCAGCTAACAACTGATCTAAAGAGACTAGATCCACACCTAATTGCGCGGCTCTTGAAGGCTGTAAATATGGATCATATGCAATTACTTTCATTCCGAAAGCTTGCATTCGTTGCGCAACAAGTTGACCAATTCTTCCGAAACCAACTACACCAAGAGTTTTTTCAAATAATTCTGCACCTGTGTATTTCGATCTCGCCCACTTTCCATTCATCAATGCATTGTGAGCAGGTGCGACATGTCGAGCGCTAGCCAACAGTAGAGCAATTGCCAATTCGGCCGCGCTAACGATGTTTGAAGTTGGTGCATTTACGACCATAATTCCAGCGGCGGTTGCTGCAGGAATATCAACGTTATCTAGTCCTACACCAGCACGTGCAATTACCTTTAAACCTTTTGCCGCTTCGATTGCTTCTGAATCCATCTTTGTCGCAGAGCGAATCAAGATTGCATCTACTCCACTATTTAGAGATTTAAGGAGTTCAGCTCGATTTGCGCCATCACATTGGCGAATCTCGAAGTCTGGTCCGAGCGCGCTAATTGTCGCTGGACTCAACTCCTCTGCAATCAAAACTACTGGTTTAGTCACGCGCGGCCGATCCCTCTCGATAATCATCCTTATTTGAGGCTTTAACCCAGGACATCATCGAGCGAAGTTCGCGACCAACTTTTTCAATTGGGTGGCTTTCGCCTTTGGCGCGTAGTGATTTGAATTCCGGAGCGCCAGCATCTTGATCATCAATAAATCTCTTGGCAAATGCCCCACTTTGAATATCTGCAAGTACTGCTTTCATATTCTCTTTTACTCGAGGATCAATTACCCGAGGACCGGAAATGTAATCACCATACTCGGCTGTATCAGAAACAGACCAACGCTGTTTTGCGATTCCGCCTTCATACATCAAATCCACAATTAATTTGAGCTCGTGTAGGCATTCAAAATAAGCAACCTCCGGTTGATAACCTGCCTCAATCAAAGTCTCGAATCCGTACATAACAAGTTGCGAAGCGCCGCCGCAAAGAACTGATTGCTCACCAAATAAATCAGTTTCAGTCTCTTCGGTAAATGTAGTCAAAATCGCGCCAGCTCTTAAACCGCCCATGGCCTTTGCGTAGGAAAGAGTGAGTGGCCAAGCATTTCCAGTTGCATCTTGTTCCACGGCGACAATATCTGGAACGCCTCGTCCGGCAGCAAATTCTCGTCGAACTAAATGTCCTGGACCCTTTGGTGCGACCATACATACATCGACATTTGCCGGTGGTTTTATATATCCAAATCGAATATTGAAACCGTGGCCGAAGAAGAGCGCATCGCCAGGTTTCAAATTTGGCTCGATTGATTCTTTATAGATATGACGTTGCTTGTGATCTGGTGCCAACAACATAATCACTGTTGCTTCTTTCACTGCGTCAGCAACTGACAAAACTCGAAGACCTTCTTGTTCGGCCTTTGCTCGTGATTTTGATCCTTCTGCAAGTCCGACTCGAACATCGACTCCGCTATCGCGTAGATTCAAAGCATGAGCATGCCCTTGAGATCCATATCCGATTACCGCGACTTTTCGCCCTTGGATAACTGATAGATCAGCATCCTCTTCGTGATAGATCGTTGCCATCTTTGCCTCTCTCTGTTCGGTCTATTTCGTTCGGTCTATTTCTTTTTTCTTCTCGATTAGTTCTGATAATCCTCAAGCTGTGACTGAGTTTCCGAGCTCGCCAAACCAGTTTCTAACGCGGTCTGTTCAGCTAGCGTTTCGGAACTTAGTTCAATAGCAATTGCACCAGATTGAACTAATTCTCGGACGCCGAATTTTCCTAATTTCTCAAGTAAATTGGCTGAATCTTTCGCAGTTGCGACAACTTGAATGACAGCGTAATTGCTTTTCTCTTCAACAATCTCGGCTTGGAAATCTTTAAGAATCGGCTCTAGTTGGGCTCTGCTTGCAGCAACTTTTACAAAGAGAAGTTCTCGTTGTCTGGTCTTTGATTCCTTCATCTCTTGAATTCCAATGACATTTACCAATTTGAATAATTGCGCACTTACTTGATCAAGAGCATGACCTTCAAGGTTCAAGACAATAGTCATTCTTGAAACCTTTGGATCTTCGGTTGGTCCGACGGCTAGAGAATCAATGTTGTAACCACGTCTTGAAAACAAACCAGCAACTCGCGCTAGAACGCCCGGACTATTTTCAACTAGAACTGCAAGAGTGTGTTGTGCCATGGCTATAACTCCTGCGAATCCCAGTCAGGCGCGAGTTCACGCGCAATCATGATGTCATCATTTGAAGTACCGGCAGCAACCATCGGCCAGACCATTGCATCTCGGTGAACGTTAAAGTCAACTACCACTGGAGCATCATTAATAGCATTTGCTTCTTTGATTATTCGATCCACATCACCTTTTGATTCGCAACGTAATCCTACGCAACCCATTGCTTCTGCAAGTTTTGCAAAATCCGGAATGCGCTTGGAATGCAGATCTGTATTTGAATAACGACCTTGATAGAAAAG
>CAYRXG010000029.1:0-230 GCA_964428285.1 uncultured Clavibacter sp. | reverse complement strand
ATTTGTCATCTGGAAGCAACCATCGCCATCAATCGCCCAGACTGGCGTGTTAGGTGCTCCAACTTTTGCTCCCATTGCAGCCGGAACTGCATAACCCATGGTTCCTAAACCACCAGAATTTAACCAAGTGCGTGGCTTTTCATATTTAATAAATTGTGAAGCCCACATCTGATGCTGGCCAACTCCTGCTACGTAAATTGCATCTGGACCAGTAATTGCACCAATTCGTT
>CAYRXG010000028.1:315-10341 GCA_964428285.1 uncultured Clavibacter sp. | reverse complement strand
CAGCCACCACTACAAAAACCTGGACCGTGCTTGGAAGTAATGGCACTGCGTATGCGGGTGCAAAAGCGCAGATTTTCTATTTTGATAAAGGCGATGTTGCGGAAGGCAAGACGACAATTGCAACTTCGGATGCGAATGGACAATTTACTTTTACCTACCCATCCGACCCAGACTATTTATGGCTAGTTGTTCAAGTTCCGACAACTGACACAACACACGCAATATTCAATCGAGATTTGATATCAGCTACTAATGCCACATCTGGAACAGTACAACTTGAAAACGCAACACATAAAATAAAAATAACTTTGCCGGACGGAAGTGATCCATCCGCTAGCGTGTGTTTTAATTTACCGACTAGTGCAACAAATAAAGATATTACACAAAGCTATAGAACTCTGAGAGCTGGAGTTCTCGGAATAAAGTTACTTTCTACCCTCTCTACGAGCAAGAACTACTACATAGAAACCTATCCGTGTGATCCAAATGATTATTATCTACAAGGAAATCAATTTGGAATAAAAAAGAATACGGATGGAACCTTTAACTTTTATTCGGATACAAACTACACAACAACTATTTCAGCAACTTCTGGTGTCTTTCTGCTTCCATTTAAAACTGGAGAGATATCAGGCCAATTGCTCAAGCCTGATGGAACCGCATTTACTTTTGCCGAGAACACATCCAATTACAGTCTTAATGTGACTCCTGTTTTAGACAACAACGATTTAGACCCGAACAGAGATTGGGGCTGGGGTCAGGTAGCTACCAACGGTAAATTCATGATCTGGACTAAAGATTCAAACTTCCGAACCGGAAAATATCTTGTGTCCTTCGCGCCGTATGGAAACACCGAAATGACTGCATTTGTCGGAGGAAATATCTGGGTTGATTCAAGCGGAAGATTCTCTACTACTTCAAATGGAACTTTTGCCACAACTTTAACGTTGTCTTATACGGTTCCTTCATCTGGATTAACAAAATTCAAAATTCTTAACGCACAAGGTTCTGTGACAAATGGTGGAAATTTTTCAATAACTAGAAAAAGATCTGATGGTGCATTCGAATATTGGGGTGATATTGGACTACCGACGACCGGTATAGCTTCTGTTAGATTTCCTGATGGTACTTATCAGTTAAAGGGCTCACCAAAGAATTCAGGACAAATCGGTGCTACCTATACTTATACAGTCACTTCCGGTACCGGAGTTTTGAAGAATGCCGCTAATCAAGTCGTCTCTCTAACTTCCGGTTACTATGAACTTTCTACAATTACCCCTAATTTAAATATTAAAGTTGTTTCGCCAACTGATACTTCTACCGTTTTAAAAAATGTATCTATTTCTATTTATCCAATTGATAATTCAAATAATTCAGATTCTTGGGCTTATATTGAAACAACAACAACTCCTGCATCTTTTGCCATGAGTAATGGTTCATACGAAATTGAACTACAACCAAATGAAAACGAATTTGCAAGCAATATCTACACGGTTACGTTTTCTGGCGGTTCGCCTGTCTTAAAGTTTGAAAATGAAACGGTGAGCGCCGTTTCTGGAGTTTATTATCTTCCTTTGCGTAAGCCACAAATTAAAGGAGTTGTTAAGGCTCCTGATGGAAGCCTTGTTAGATATTCGCGTGTTGCGATATATCAAGGTACGGATCCTTACCCGAGATGGTATTCCCAAACAGATAGCGCAGGACGTTTCTCAGTCAATCTCGGCGCTGGGAGTAGAGATGGGACCTATAGCCTTCAAGCGGAACCACAATGGGGCAAAACGGCGCTAGCTAGTTCGGCACGTGTATCTGCGACAGTAGTTTCGGGCGTAGGTCCTACGAATCTTGAGTTAACTCTAAGAACCTCAAATGTGATCGGTACTGTTTCTGGACCAAAAGGTAATTCAAGCGATAACCAAGTTCGTGTGCAGAAATATGTTTCAGGTAAATGGGTTGATTCTGAAGGATTCAATAAAGGTAGTTCCTTGCAAACTACGAGCGACGGACAGTTTGGTTTATTCCTGGATGCTGGAAAGTATCGACTTTGGGCTGATTCTGATATTCAAAATGCAGGCGGAACTGCGGCTTATAGTTCAGATTGCGACGTAACTTCAGATACAACGCTATTGGTAACTTGCAACATAATCCTGCCTCCACCAAATGTTTCAGGAAATGTCACTATTGGCGGTATTCAACCAAGTTGGGTAAATGTAGGACTTATTCCCTCAAATTCTATAAGTAACAACACAGCCAAAGGTGAGTTTTGGTCCAATAGCTCCTCGGATGGAGATTTTGGGGTATCGGCCCCCGCCGGGCTCTACAGACTTTGGATTAACTATAGAAACAACAAAACAGGTAATTCAACAGTTCCTGGACCTCTCTGTGAAGTGCCCGTTTCAGGAAATGTGACATGCGATGCGACGCTACCTGCGACTAACTTTAATTTCACTATCAGCAACTATTCTTCAACTTTGTTGACCTATGGAACTTATTCTGGAATTCAAGTCAAAGAAGGTAATAATTATTTGTGGACCTGCTGTTCTTATCCTGATCCGACAGGAAGATTTACGGCATCACTTGTCAATGGTTCGTATCGAATTCAGGTAATGAGCGATAGAGATGGTGCAACTCAAGGCACCGCTCAGAATTACATATTTGATGTTGAAACGGGAACTGTAAGAAATCTAAAACTTGAAGGAACGACATCGACCCTTTCACCGACTTCAGGTGTTTACGCCTTGCAGTTAAAAGCTCCGCATTTGGCAGGAACTCTCTATGCACCAGATGGTTTAACTCCAGTACCAAATGTTCAATTGATAGCAAGATATGCGAATCCAAATCAGAATGATAAAGATTCTTATCGCAACTTTTGGGCTTACACAGATAATTTAGGAAAGTTTGCATTTGATCTTGGAACAAATGTGTTAAATGGAGATTACACAATTCAGGCTTTAGCCGTTCAAGGAGATATAACTAAAGGAAATTCTGACCTTATAAAGGTAACCGTTACGAGCGGCTCAGGTCCTAGCAACATCTCAATGAGGCTAAATACACCGAATTTCAAGGGAACCGTATCCACCCCAAATGGCGTCTTCCAAAATGTAGGAATCAACCTTCAGCAATTAGATAAAAGCGGTAATTGGGAATGGGTAGAAAATGGTTGGAATTCGACGGATTCTGAAGGAAGGTACGCATATTCACTTGGTCTCGGTACGTACAGAATTTTTGCAGAGCCAGATTTTGGTCTGACGGGAGCTGCGGGCGCCTATAGCGCATCTTGCGTAGTTGCCGACACTTCAACAGTTACGACTTGCAACTTATCTGCTGCAGCACCTAACACAACGGGTACATTCACAATCAACAATGTGGCACCTAGAAGCGGTTACGTTCAATTTTTTCCAGCAGCTGGAATCCCAGATAACACCGCTAATGGTTACTACTACGCGAGTTTTGGAAATACTGGAAAATTCGGAGCGAATGTAAGTGCCGGAACTTACAGAATGAATATTCAGTACTATACAAATTCTGGAAGAAGTTCAGTATCGGGCATTCTTTGTGTTGTACCAACGACTGGCTCTGTAACATGCAACGTTAATTTGCCACCTACAAATTTCAAGTTTAAGTTATTAAATGCGACAGGTTCAGATATATCTTCAGAGGGATACATTGGAATATCTCTCACTTCTCAACTAAAAGCTTCAGGGACCGGTTGCTGTACTTATTACAATTCCCTATCAGGGCTCTTTGAGTTTTCGCTTCTTGATGGCTCATACACTCTAAACACTTATTCTGACGGTTCTAGCAATTCTGGAATCGGACAGGCTTACACCTTTGAAGTATCAGGTGGGGTCGTATCCAACCTAAAAATCGCCGGATCAAATACGGTGCTTTCTGCAACTGCCGGGGTTTATTCGGTCTCATTACGTTCACCGCCATTTGCAGGAACTGTTTACAAACCTGATGGAACAACCCCTCAAACCAATGCGGTTGTAAGAGTTTCAAAAGAAACACCAAACGGGACTAACTCTTGGGATGCATACACGGATAAAGATGGATATTTCGCAGTCAATTTAGGTTCTGAATATTCGGATGGTCAATACAGGCTTCAAAGCTGGAGTTATGACTGGACTGATACTTCAACTGGAAAGTCAGCGGTTCGAATCGAAACAATTACAGCAGGATCTGGCCCAACTAATATCACCATTACCTTGAGAACTCCGAATCTGCAGGGAATAGTTTCTGGCGTTAAGGGTGTTTCTAGAAACAATTACGTGCAAATTTATAAGCGAGACACATTTGACAACTGGGTCTATCAAAGCGACTACCGTGAAACCAATCAAAATGGTGGATTTGCTTACTTCGTTGAAAGCGGTGTGTATCGCATTCGCGCTAATGCCGATATGGCAAATGCTGGAGGTGGAGAGGGATACAGCAACGCTTGCACTGTTATTGTTGAAAGTGCGACCGTAACTACTTGTAATGTTTCGTTACCACCACCAAATGCAAGTGGCACCTTGACTGTGGGCGGATCGGTTATTCAACCTTCAAGCGTATATTTTGAACCGGATTATAGTGTTTCAAACAATTCTGCGAATAGATGGTACGACGCATCTGTATCGGCAAACGGTGGTTGGGGGATAACTGCGGATGCGGGAACTTACCGAACTAGGGTTTACTCCTACAATCAAGGAGTCAACGCCACAGTCCCAGGTCCGCAGTGCGTTGTTCCGCAAACTGGAACTGTGACATGCAATATTTTGCTACCAGCAACTAATTTGAACTTCAAAGTTAAAGATTTGGCTGGATCTGTCATAACTAATAATGTCTACGCAAATTTACGAATGAAGATTGGTGAAGAATGGTATGAACGTGGAAATATCAGCCCAGATAATTCAACTAATTCTGGACGTTTTTCTGCATCACTTATTAATGGTGAGTATTCATTAATCATTAATCCTCCGAGTTCAGGAAGCCGTGGCGCCTCGAATGTGTTTGCCTTCGAAGTCGAATCTGGCACCGTAAAGAACTTGCGTATCTGGAAAACTGGGGAGACTCTAACTGCCACCGCAGGACTGTATGAACTATCTTTGAGGCAACCTGCTTTCTCTGGAACGGTTTATGGCCCCGATGGAACAACACCAATCGCTGATGCTGAAGTAACCGCACAGCTTGTCGTTACGCCAGCGAACATAGAAGAGATAAAGCAGAGTGGAATCGCTACTTCATGGAGTTCGAGCACCAATAGTGCCGGACAATTTATGATCGACTTCCGCGGACAGACTGTTGATGGCTCTTACAAGATTCAGGCCGTTGCACGCACAAACACTTTAACTATGGGAAGTTCGCTAGCCGAATCAATTACCGTCGTTTCTGGCACTGGCTCAAATTCAATTAGGCTAAATCTTCGTGCACCAAATGTAACTGGAGTTGTTTCGGGAATTAAAGGGGTTTCTCCAAATAACTGGATCTCTGTCCGAAAGATGATTGAAAACGGAAATTACGAATACGTAAACATGTGGAGAACGACAGATAGTCTGGGTCGGTTCGCCTTCACTCTTGAACCGGGAAGCTATCAATTTACTGCGCAATCAGACATTAAAAACGCTGGTGGCACTGGTGTTGTAAGCGAAGTATGTGTTGTGGAGAGCTCCGGTAACTCTGTATGTAACATTTCACTCCCACCACCAAATGTAAGCGGAAAGATAACGATTGGTGGCGTGAGTGTTGCAGGATCAATTGAGTTGATAAGAGTGCAAACTCTGGGTTTTGATTATTCTGGCTTATACGCTGGAACTGGGTCAGATGGTGTTTATGCCATTACCGCATCGGCAGGAACTTATAGAACGCGCGTATACATATACGATAAAGGAACTACATTCTTTGGGCCACTTTGTGAAGTTCCGTCATCAGGTTCGGTCACATGCGATGCTGCACTTCCCGCACCAAACCTAACCATTAAAATTCTTGATAAAGATTCAAATGTAATGCAATCCGGCGTTAACGTTTATCTTGAGGCCATCTATAGCAATGGGCGACTTGGATCATGTTGCTCGCAGCCTGGTAGAGAGCCAGGAAATCCAACAATTAAGTACGGTTTAATTAATGGTAACTATCGCTTAAATATCAACCCATACGAGATAAAGTTCGGCTCTGAAGCTAGTTATCTGGTTGAAATTGAATCAGGCACTGTAAAAAGCTTAAAGCGCGAGGGCTCAGCATCATCAATTTCTGCAACTGACGGCGTTTATTCAATTTCGCTAACAGCTCCCGTAATTTCAGGAACCGTTGTTTCACCTGATGGCACTACCCCAGTTCCAAATACCAACGTGGATGCATATTTAGATGGCAAGGTTTGCATGTGGTGCCAGCAGGCGTATGCCTATAGCGATAATTCAGGTTATTACGGATTCGCCAAGCTTCCAGATGGCACATACCAAATAGTTGCTCGCGCACCTTGGACGGACTCAACAAAAGGTGACTCATTACCGACATCAATTACGGTGGCCAGTGGACTTGGGGCAAGCAACGTTAAGCTAACACTTCAAACCCCAAATGTGAGAGGCGTTGTTCGCGGACCATCTGGAGTATCACCAAATAATTACATTTATGTCCGCCAAATTTCATCCGAGGGCTATGACTACTGGCCAGACTATGTAAGAAATAAACCTTCAAGCGGTGATGGAAGTTTTGCTTTTGCATTACCACCAGGGACGTACCAATTTGAAGCTCAAGGTGATTTAAAAAATGCTGGTGGAGTCGGTACGAGAACTAGCAATTGCGTCGTGACTGATACAAGTACCGTTATTAACTGTGATATTAATTTAAGTGCACCCAACCTAAAGATTAGAATTGTTAAGCCAGATGGAACTAATCTTTCAAACGTATTTAATTCGTGGTCATATGCTTGGTTTGTTGGAGGTTCTAGCTCTATCAAGAACTATTCACCACAGTTCTCAAGAGAAGACAACGGAAATATGTCTGCGAATCTTGAAAACGGCACCTGGTCTGTGATGGTGCAACCAAATGGTGATATGAGTTCATTCTCGAGCAAGCACTACCAAGTAGTCGTAGAAGCAGGTGTTGTTACATCGGTTAAGAGTATTGATGGCGAAACCGTCACTGTAGTAGCAGGTGTTTATCAGCTTCCATTAGCTGGAGCTAACCTCACCGGAACAGTCACACTTAACGGAAATAAATATCAATACGGATCTAGTGTCCAAGTTCAAGAAAAAGTTGGCGATAGATACGAAGGCCGCGATAGCCAATGGAGTTATGGCGAGTTTGGCTTTAAGTTCAAGCCGGGCACCTACCGAATATTTGTTCAACCTTATGGCCTAAGGTCAACTGATGTATCGGCGACTTATTCCCAAGATTGTGTCATCCAAGAAAATGCCACGTCGGCAACCGTATGTAATGTGGCGCTGCGAGTACCGAACATACTAGGAAAGATAAAGACTCCTTCTGGTGATGATTATAAATTCGCTTATGCATACTTGAGAACATCCTCAGGTAAAGAAGATTCCAAGAACAACTATGTCCGAGTTGAAGATGCCAAATTTGGAAGCTATCTGGAGACTGCGACGACATTTTTGCTAGATATCCATCCATACTGGGATCAGCGAAAAGAGTATGCGCCTCGTAGTTACGAAATTATTACCGGCGTAAATGGGATAACTAGCGTGAAGGACTTAACCTCTCAAGAAACCTTAACTGCGCTTGATGGTTTCTATACATTTAAGGTTTCATCATCATCGCTAAAGGGAATAGTGTTACCGCCAGGCACAGGAACAATTGGTGTTCGCGATGTTCAAATTGCAGTTTCGCTTCCTGGAAGTTCAGATCAATGGCGATATTCAACATCTACAGATCAAGATGGAAGATTTGGACTATTAGTCCCTGATGGAACATACGTTATTCGCGCCATCCCATATAACGGAACAAGCCAATTTGGTAAATCTGAAACACAAACAGTTGTTATCAGCGGTGGTACGACCACTTCCCCAATCACTTTGCGTTTGCGAGCTCCCAACCTGACTGGTCGAATCGTCACGCCAGGTGCGAACCCCACTCCTCTTCCGAATGTGAATGTGAACGCTTGGATTGGCGGCGAATACTTCTACGCATGGACAGATGCCAGCGGTCAATTTGGATTCTATGTAGATAACACCTCACCAAACTGTCCAAACAATTGCAGAGTACAACTCAACTACTACAAGAGTTCGGATTACACACCGAAGACTTACGCGGTAAGTGGCATTTCAAATCTCGGTGACCTAGCAATAGGTGGAATTACCTCGCGCGTAACCGTTTTGGTTCCGCAGACAGGAAGTGCAACGGCTGCCAATCGATACGGTTGGGTTTCAGTAGAGTCAGTTGATTCGGCAACTGCAGCCACATCTTACGTAACTGGTGGCCAAACAGACGATCTCGGTAAAGTCGGACTTTCCCTAACCAACGGTTTAAATTACAGAATCACCGCTTATCCTGGATACGAATTTAACGGAAGATTTGCTCCAAAAGTTTACGAAATTTCAAATTACTCGGCTTCAACAATGAGTCAATTTGTCATTCAATTTGATCGCCCGAATTTGTATCTATCAGCCTTTGGTTCAAATGGAGTCGCAAATAGTTATGGATGGACTCGCGTTAACAAATTTGATTCTTCAACTAGTACCTATAATTTCAACTCAAATATCTATTTAGATGAAAAGGGCGAGACTGCCTACACTCTTTCAGACGGTACCTATCAGATTGTGATCAGGCCCGGGAAGGCTTTGGGTACGCAGCGGACAATCACAGTGGTTATCGCTTCTGGAGTGGCTTCTTGTACTGCAGGATGCGCTTCATTTACATCAAGTAAGGCGGTAGCAAACCTTCCTAATGGAAATATCTCAGGAAAAGTTCTTGACTCAGCTGCCACAGCCCTAAAAGGCGCTCTGATTGTTGCAACTAGAAGTGATGATTCATCAAAGACAGTAACTGCAGTTACCTCTAGCGCTGGTGTTTATGAACTCTATTTGGATACTAATTTTGCGTGGACTTTAGGCTCTGTAGATCCTGCCAGCGGGGAGAAGGGATCCGTATCGTTGAGTGCAACTCCAGGTATATCGGATACCGTTGTTGCAGATAAAGACATAACGTTGGCACCTTGATAATGTTTAGGAAAATTCTTGCCAGTGTTTCTCTTATAATTCTTATTTTTTCTGTTGCTTCTCCAGTTTATGCAGCAGCACCAGCTACACCTACAAATATAGTTGTTAAGGCGGGCACAACGCAGGCTTACGGAAATGGAACGCTCGAGATTTCTTGGGATGCCGTTACTGGTGCGGTCGCATATGGCGTTAGAATCAAAAAACAATCAGACGGCACTACAGCCGCAAGTGACACTGTTGATGGAGAACAAAACACTAAAATTACCTTTGACAAACTTGAAGGCGGAGCCACTTACATCGTGCAACTAAATGCAGTTAATGCATTGCGTGAATTGAGTTCTTGGTCAAGTAATACATTAAGCGCAGTTCCAAAAACTGCGCCTCAAGCACCAAGCAAGCCAACGGTTGTTACTGGAGTTAGAAAAGCAACCGTTTCATGGATTGCTATCCCGACATCAAATAATGGTGGATTTGAAATAAGTTCCTACCTGGTAAAGGAAATTAATTCAGGTAAATCAGTATCAGCAGCTGGAAACGCGACATCTATAGAGGTAACGGGTCTAAGCAACGGGGCGGATGTGGAATTTACGGTTGCCGCGATCAATGATGCCAATACAACCGGTTCGGTCTCTGAAAAGAGCACCAAATACACTCTTGGCGATCTTCCAAGCACAATGACAGCTCCAGTCATTGCAGCAACAACTTCTTCTGCATCTTTCTTCTCTATTTTCCCTTGTTTACTCATTGCAAGTATTTCTTCGGGTGTCCTTAAAGAACCCCAATATCTATCGCAAAAAGTAAACCATTGACCAAAATTGTAATGATAATGGGTATGATGCACGGTATGGTATTTTGCGCCCATAATTGGCTCAAAATT
>CAYRXG010000028.1:0-305 GCA_964428285.1 uncultured Clavibacter sp. | reverse complement strand
TTAGTTGGCAGGCGCCGGCTTCTGACGGTGGAAGTTCATTAATGTCATTCTCAATTAAGTTGATTAAAAACGGCGTAGATCTTCTCACCCAAGTGATTGAGAAAGTTTCAGATACGGCATATACATTTACATCGCTCTTAGCTGGAACATACGAAGCTAAGATCCAGGCAACGAATGCGGTTGGAGATGGTGTCCTCTCTCCAATTTCTGGTCAATTGACTCTAGGTGCTACTTCAAGTGCAAGCGCGACACCAACAGCAGCACCAAGCGCTGTTGACGAGGGGAGGGCGCTTCCGCCTGCGCAG
>CAYRXG010000027.1:0-10464 GCA_964428285.1 uncultured Clavibacter sp. | reverse complement strand
CGCTCTGGACATCGCCATCGTAATTCTTACAAGCCCAGATATAGCCACCTTCCCAGCGAAGCGAAGTTGCAACCATGTCATCAATCAAGCGGTGATCGTATTCCAGACCAAGCTTTTCAAATTCTGACTTGAATTCGGTTTCATATATTTCGGCAAAGATATCTTTAAAACGTCCATCGTATGCCTTAAGAATTGTATTTTTTGTTGAAAGATAAACTGGATATTTGCGCGCAATTCCATAATTAAAGGAAGCTCTTGCAAAATCTCTGATGGATTGATCTAAGTTGTACATAGTCATCGCTACGCCAGAACCAGGGAAATCAAATACATTAAATTCCATTGGCGCTGAGCCATCAGATGGCGTGAAAGTTACCGTTAATTTTCCAGGTCCTGGAACTTTAAAATCAGTTGCTCGGTATTGATCTCCGAAGGCATGACGACCAATAACAATTGGCTTGCTCCAGTGTGGAATCAACCTTGGAACATTTTTGATGATGATTGGCTCACGGAAAATAACGCCACCAAGAATGTTGCGGATAGTTCCATTTGGAGACTTCCACATCTGCTTGAGATTAAATTCTTTAACGCGTGCTTCATCTGGGGTAATGGTTGCGCACTTAACGCCTACACCATGCTTTTTTATCGCATTGGCGCAGTCAATAGTTACTTGATCATTTGTATCATCGCGGTGCTGAATTCCAAGGTCGTAGTAATCAAGATTGATATCTAGATAAGGAAGGATCAGCTGTTTCTTGATGAAATCCCAAATAATTCGGGTCATTTCATCGCCATCAAGTTCGACGACGGTTCCTTCGACTTTAATCTTTGACATCAGTTCTCCTCTTATAGATCTTTTACATCAGCTTGCTTGGTGCGAACTGCTTCTGCAGCCTTCTTTAATTCTTCTAGCTCGCTTGCTGTCAAAGCGCCTTCGACAACTTTAACTACACCTTGGCGACCAATCTCTGCTTCAACACCTAGATAAACATCAGAGATTCCGTATTCACCTGTTACCCATGCGCAGACTGGCATGACAACTTTGGCATCTTCAATAACAGCTTTTGCCATTCGTGCTGCAGCCGCAGATGGTGCGTAGTAAGCAGATCCAGTCTTAAGTAGCGCAACAATTTCAGCGCCACCATTTCGCGTACGCGTTACGAGTTCATCAATATCGCCTTGACTCAAAAGTTCGCTTAACGGCTTTCCATTTACTGTGCAACGGCTGGGGACTGGAACCATGGTTTCGCCATGCGAACCAAGAGTCAAAGTCTTAACAGCTGCAACAGGAACTTTTAATTTCTCAGCAACAAAATTAGTAAAGCGCGCGGTATCGAGCATTCCTGCCTGACCCATCACGCGATTATGTGGGAACTTAGAAGCAATCTGTGCAAGAGCTGTCATTTCATCAAGTGGATTTGATACCACTATCAAGACTGCATTTGGCGAATGCTTAGCAATATTCTCAGCAACGCCTCGAACAATTCCAGCATTTACACCGATTAGATCCATTCGGCTCATACCAGGCTTTCGCGGAAGTCCTGCGGTTATTACAACAACATCTGAGTTTGCTGTTGCTTCATAGCCTTGACCATCAGCTGTGGTGGTTTGACCAATTACTTTAGTTTCAAAACCTTCGATTGATCGAGATTGATTAATATCTAAAGCAAGTCCTTCTGGTTTTCCTTCTACGATATCCGTGATTACAACCGTTTCGAATATGTCATATTCGGCTAGGCGCAAAGCGGTGGTTGATCCATAGAAACCAGCGCCAACAACTGTGACTTTTCCAGATCTACTCATAAGGCAGAACTTACCGGCTACCTGCGAGGTAGCGCCAATGCGACTGTAATCAGCGACACAATTAGTGCTAGCGGTATCAATTTTTCAATCTGACGTCGACTACGTATGCCAGGCAACGAGTAAAGGGCCAAGGCCCCGGCAAGAGTTAATGCGCCGATTCTTACCGAAAAGAAAATTGAAACAAGTAACGCCAACACTGTAACAATGTAAGAGATGCGCTTCATTGTTTCGCCAGATCTACGAGATTTTGTAAAAGCATTGCACGTGTCATTGGTCCAACTCCGCCTGGAACCGGTGAAATTGCGCCTGCAACATCGGCGACTTCGGGGGCAACATCGCCTTTTAATCCTGATTCAGTTCTAGTTAATCCAACGTCAATAACTGTCGCACCAGGTTTAACCATTTCACGTTTGAGAAAATGTGGAACTCCAATCGCAGCTACGACAATATCGCCGCGTTTGATTACCTCACCAATATTTTCTGTTCCGGTATGAACAACTGTGACAGTTGAATTTAACGCTTTACTTGTTAAGAGCATGCTCAATGGCCGACCAACTGTTGTTCCCCGGCCAATAATTACGACTTCTTTACTATCCCAACTAATTCCATTGGCTTTTGCCAATTCGATAATAGCAAGTGGTGTACATGGCTTAATTCCATTTTGATTGAGAATTAACCTTCCCAGATTTACTGGATGGAGACCATCGGCATCTTTCTCTGGCTTAACTGCTTCCAAGACTCGCTGCGCTGATACACCATTTGGTAATGGTAACTGCACGATAAAGCCGGTGCACGACTTGTCTTCATTTAACTGCGCGACCGCTTGCAAGATTTGAGCTTCCGAAGAGTTCTCAGCCAGTTCTATTTTTATCGAGTTAATGCCAACTTCTGCGCAATCTTTATGTTTTCCGGCTACATAAGTTGTAGATGCAGGATCTTTTCCAACAAGAATTGTTCCAAGACCCGGAACCGTTGGTAGTTTCTTAATATCGGCGGCAATCTTCTCTTTAATTTGGGCAGCGAGAGTGAGCCCATCGAGGATTAGCGCCATGGCTTGATTCTAGTTTGCTGCTTTGCGATTCCTTGCTATCCGATTGATAATCAGTGGGATATAGATATATCCAAGCGAACCAATCGCGAGATTTACTACTAAAACTATCGGCATTAACCACCAGATTGGTCCAACTCCAGCCAGATTAGTCGAGAGCAGTTGACCGTTAGCTAAATTTGCAGCAGATATTGTCAGTAGAAAAATTGCAAGATAGAAACTTGCAATAAATCTCTGGCTTTCAGATTTTCCTTGATAGATACTGCGGCCAAATTTCGTTACTCCGACACCAAGAGCGATCAGGCTAACAATTACCAATATCGATAAGGCATGAGTGTAATTTGAGATTCCAACAGGTAGAGCGCCTAATACCGGAATCGCAGGTAATTCATCAATCCTATGTACCCAAGGTGAAAGTAGAGTCTCATTGCCTAGCGCAAGCCCACTGCTTAGCAGATAACTTAAAGATGCAAGAGCTAGATTCGGAAGATAGAAAAGTTGTACAACTAACAACGCAATTCCGCCAAATAATCCAGGTTCAACAACTTTAGTTAAATCTAGTATTACTGGGAAATGCCAGATCATCGAGAAAGAAGAAAATAGTGTGGCAATTCCTAATAGGAAAGCTAGAAGAATAATTGCCAAGCGAAGCGCTCGCTGCCAGGGGAATTGGATCTCATGTTTAGGCAAGATGCCACTTGCAACAAAAGCAGAAACCATGATTACTAAGAAAATGATTGGTAGCCCAACAAAGTAATTAACCTTAACGGTCTGACCTAATGCAAGCATCGAAAGCCCATAACCCAAAATTGCATATGGAAAAGCAAAGCCAAGAATGTAATTTCGCTTTTCGCGCGAATTTGGTTCTCCGAGTCGATCAATCATTCGCAAATAACCACTTCGTGCTGCAAGGAATGGAATAACCACCGCTCCAAGCGGTAAATAAGTTAATGATCCTGCGATTGTGGAATCAGAAAGTGAGAGTTCGAGAGGTACTTGATGAGCAATTAGGAAAAACCAGAGGGCGGCACGAAGTGGATCTGCGGTATTACCCGAGGAACTTCCAGCGGTTGCCCAAACAACTAATGAGATAAATGAAATAGGTAAGAGAATCAACGTAATACTGCGAATAGCTTGCGCACTTCCTACTCGCAGCGCTTTAAGCATTGTTATTTATTAATTAACTCGCGAAGTAAACGCGCCGTCTCGCTAGGGGTCTTGCCAACTTTTACGCCGGCAGCTTCCAGTGCAATCTTCTTAGCTTCTGCAGTACCTGAAGAGCCAGAGACAATTGCGCCGGCATGACCCATGGTTTTCCCCTCCGGTGCAGTGAAGCCTGCAACATAACCAACCACCGGTTTTGTTACATATTCTTTTATGAAAGCTGCAGCGCGCTCTTCGGCATCGCCACCGATTTCACCGATCATCACAATAGCTTCTGTTTCAGGATCGTCTTGGAAAGCACGTAAGCAATCAATATGAGTTGTTCCGATAATTGGATCGCCGCCAATTCCAACTGCAGTTGTAAAACCAATATCTCGTAATTCGTACATCATCTGGTAAGTAAGCGTTCCTGATTTCGATACTAGACCGATTTTTCCTGGGCCGGTGATATCTGCAGGGGTAATTCCAATATTGCATTTGCCTGGTGAGATTAAACCCGGGCAGTTTGGTCCGATAATTCTGGTAGTTCCTTTACTTTGGGCATAAGCAAAGAAATTAGCGGTGTCATGTACCGGAATACCTTCTGTAATTACGACAACCAGTGGCAATTTGGCATCGATCGCATCGATTACTGCGGCCTTAGCAAATTTCGGAGGAACGAAGACAACTGATGCTGTCGCTCCGGTCGCTGCAACAGCTTCGGCTACGGAATTAAAGACTGGAAGATTTTTTCCTTCTAATTCAACGCTCTGACCACCTTTGCCGGGAGTAACGCCGCCAACAATTTTGGTTCCGCTAGCAATCATTCGCTTTGTATGTTTAGAACCTTCAGATCCTGTCATTCCTTGAACGATTACTTTTGTATTTTCATCAATAAAAATTGTCATCGCTGCGCCGCCAATTCTGCAGCTCGAGCGGCTGCGCCATCCATAGTTTCTACTTGTTCAACAAGTGGATGTTTTGCCTCATTTAGAATTCTTCGACCTTCCAGAACATTGTTTCCATCAAGGCGAACAACCAGTGGCTTTGTTGCTTTATCACCGAGCATCGCCAGAGCTTGAATAATTCCGTTTGCAACCGCATCACATGCGGTAATTCCACCGAAAACATTTACAAATACTGAACGAACTGCAGGGTCACCAAGAATTATGGATAAACCATCTGCCATTACTTGAGCAGATGCGCCACCGCCAATATCTAGGAAGTTTGCCGGTTTTACTCCGTACTTTTCTCCGGCATAGGCAACGACATCAAGGGTGCTCATTACTAAGCCGGCACCATTTCCGATAACTCCGACTTCGCCTTCAAGTTTTACATAATTCAAATCCTTCTCTTTAGCTAAAGCTTCGAGTGGATTTGTCGCCGCATGATCAATTAGCGATTCATAATCAGGATGTCGGAAATTGGCGTTATCGTCGAGAGTTACTTTTCCATCCAGCGCAATAATGCGACCATCCGCAGTTTTTACCAACGGATTAACTTCGACCAAAGTTGCATCTGATTTCTGGAAGGTGTCCCATAGTTTCAAGAGAACATCAGCAACGCCATCTTGAACATCTGCCGGGAACGCGCCTTTCTTGATAATTTCTAGGGCTCGGTTTTTGTCTAGCCCAATTGTCGGATCTACATGTACGCGAGCTAATTTCTCAGGTGTTTTATGTGCGACTTCTTCGATATCCATTCCGCCAGCAACTGATGCCATTACTAGGAATGAACGCGCTGCACGATCCAGAAGAATTGCTAAGTAATACTCGCTCTCAATTGGAGCAGCTTGCGCAATCATCACTTTGCGAACTAAATGACCTTTGATATCCATACCGAGAATTGCTTTCGCCATATCAAAAGTTTGCTCAGGGTTTTCTGCGACCTTTACTCCGCCTGCTTTGCCGCGACCGCCAATTTTTACCTGTGCTTTAACAACAACTTTGCCGCCGAATTTTTCGGCCGCAGCTTTCGCTTCTTCTGGAGTTGTTGCAACGGCGCCGCCAAGAACTGGAACGCCATTTGCTTCGAAAAGATCGCGGGCCTGATACTCAAAAAGGTCCATGGGTCATAACTTATCTACTGGCGCATAGCGGAGCAACAAACGCTTCTCACCATAACTACCAAAATTGATTGTTGCTTCTGCTTTATCGCCCTCACCTGAGACCGCTATCACAGTACCTAATCCAAATGTGTCATGTGAGACGCGATCACCAATTGCAAGCTGTAGGGCGATTGTTTGCTTTCCAGTAGCACGTGGCGGTGGTTGAAATTTCTTTCGAGTAATTGGCGGAGTTGCATATGCACTTGAAGACTTATTCCATTCGATTAAATCCTCTGGAATTTCTTCAAGAAATCGAGAGGGTGGATTGTAATTTGGCGCACCCCAGGCAGATCGATATTCCGCACGTGAAAGATAAAGACGTTTTCGAGCGCGCGTGAGACCAACATAAGCCAGTCTGCGCTCTTCTTCTAATTCTTTTTTTTCACCTAGCGTTCGAGAATGAGGAAATACGCCTTCTTCCATTCCAGTTAAGAAAACTGTTGGAAACTCTAATCCTTTTGCAGTGTGCAGTGTCATTAATGTAACTACTCCGCCATGATCTTCACCTTCGGGAATTTCATCTGCATCAGCAACTAGAGATACTTCCTCTAAGAAACCTGCCAAGGTGGGGACTTCGCCTTCGGAGACTATTCGTTCTTCATATTCCTCAATTACTGCAACCATTTCTTCTAAGTTTTCGACTCTCACTTCATCTTGTGGATCATGGCTGGCGCGCAATTCTTCTAAGAGACCTGACTGTTCTAGAACTGCTGCCGCAATAGTTGCAGGAGGTCGATTTGCTTCGACAAGGACTTGCAAAGTATTTATCATCGCAACAAAAGCAGTTATGGAAGCAGCAGCGCGCGGCGTTAATTCGGAGTTAGTGTCCTGAGATAGCGCATACCAAAAGGATTTCTCATCGCGCTTTGCAATCTGAGAAATCACATCAAGTGCTCGATCGCCAATTCCACGTTTTGGAGTATTGATAATTCGCAATAAGGAGACTTCATCGGTTGGATTTACTAGCACACGTAAGTAAGCCAGTAAATCTTTTACTTCTTTACGTTCGTAGAAACGAACTCCACCGACAACCTTGTAAGGAATCGCAGAGCGCATAAAGGTCTCTTCAAAGACGCGGGATTGTGCATTAGTTCGATAGAAAATGGCGGTATCTCCAAATGAGGACTCCCCTTCATCCATGAGTTTGCGCATTTCATCGCGTACGAATTCGGCCTCGTGGTGTTCGTTTTCGGCAACGAATCCAATCAGCTTGGCACCACTACCTGATTCAGACCAGAGATTCTTTTCTTTACGTGACTCATTCTTGGCAATAACTGCATTTGCCGCACTTAGAATATTTTGAGTCGAGCGATAGTTTTGTTCGAGCAATATTGTGGTTGCGTCTGGGTAATCTTCTTCAAATTGCATAATGTTACGGATAGTCGCGCCACGAAAACCGTAGATTGATTGATCGGCATCGCCGACTACGCAGAGTTCCGCAGCGGGAATACCATCGCGATCTGTTCCGACAAGTTCGCGAATCAAAATGTATTGCGCGTGATTTGTATCCTGATATTCATCAACAAGAATATGTTTAAATCTCTGGCGATATCGAGCTCTTGCTTCTGGGAATTTCTGCATGACTTCTACCGTTTTCATAATTAAATCATCAAAGTCCATAGCGTTAGCAGTTGTGAGTCGTTGTTGGTAGACCGCATAAATTTCCGCAACAATCTCTTCAAAATAGGTGCTTGTACTATTGCGATAGTCGGCCGGACCTAACAATTCGTTTTTTGCATTCGAGATCAAAGCGGCTACCGCACGTGGGTTGTAACGTTTTTGATCAATATTTAAGTCGCGCATTACCAATGTAACTAGTCGGACGCTATCTGCTTGATCGTAAATGGAGTAAGAAGTGCTAAATCCAAGTCTGGTTGCCTCTTGTCGCAAGATACGGACGCATGCTGAGTGAAATGTCGAGACCCAGATTGCTTTTGCGCGACCACCAACAAGTGATGCAACGCGGTCCTTCATTTCACCTGCTGCTTTATTTGTAAATGTAATTGCCAGAATTTCAAACGGTTCGACATTACGTTTCGCCATTAGATATGCAATTCGGCGGGTCAGAACACGAGTTTTTCCGGAGCCGGCACCGGCTACGACCAACAGTGGACCGCCTTCATGAATTACTGCTGCTTGCTGCTCTGGATTTAGTCCTTCGAGTAATGAACTGATAGCTCTTTCGGACACGCGCTGAAGTCTAGAATACGGCGGTGACTCCGCTACCCGATGAAGAAATCAAGCGCATTCTTGTTGTAATGGCCCATCCAGATGATTGTGATTTTGGCGCAGGCGGAACCATCGCACATTGGACAAGTCGCGGAATTGAAGTTTCTTATTGCATCATTACAAATGGCGATCAAGGAGGAGAATCTTCTGATTTTCCATTAGAAGAGATGGCTCAAGTTAGACAACGTGAACAACGTGCGGCTGGCAAAGAGTTGGGCGTCGATAACGTAACTTATTTGAATTATCGTGATGGATCCTTATTCCCATCACTTGAATTGAGAAAAGAAATTGTCCGAGAAATTAGACGCGCTAAACCAGATCGAATGGTTGTGCAATCCCCTGAAAGAAATTGGGAACGTATCTTTGCAAGCCACCCTGATCACCTGGCAGCGGGCGAAACAGCAATTCAAGCAGTCTATCCAGATGCGCGAAATCCTTATGCTTTTACAGATTTAAAGGATGCAGGCTTTGAACCTTGGCGAGTTCGCGAACTCTGGATTACGGGTTCGCCGCAACCAAATCATTTCGTAGACATAACAGATACTTTTCCAAAGAAGATGGCTGCCTTACGCGCACATGTAAGTCAAACGGCCCACAATAAAGAGTTGGAGGAAATGGTTCGCAGTTGGGGCGAGAAGAATGCAGAGGCACAAGGCTTGCCGGCTGGTCGAATTGTTGAAATCTTTAAAGTTGTAAATTCAGATTAACGAATAATCGCTCTCTTAATAATGAGTGATCTAACTGGAGCACCATCTGTGCCGCCTCCGGTTACACCACCTTCTGCGATGTATTCCAAAATTTCCATGCCATGAATTACTTTGCCCCAGATACTGTGATTAGGTGCCAGCGTTGTTTCGTCATAGAAAAGAAGAAACTGGCTGCTGATTCCGTCGCGGTTTTGAATTGCAACTGAACCCTCTCGATATTTTCCAGATTTACGTGGCAGGTTCTCTTTTTGATAGGTATAAACCTTGTCTCCCATGCCAGTACCAGTGGGATCGCCGCATTGAATAAAGCTGGTGACATCAGTGGTGAGTCGATGACATGAAGTCTCATCGAAATATTTCTGTTGAACCAATGAAGTCATAAATGTAACTGCCCGAGGAGCAGCTGCATTATCAGTTCGAATTACCAATAAGCCACAATTCGTTTCCAGTTCAATAAATTTTGGAAATCTCTTCAAAACTTTATCTGGTAGCGCAATTTTTTTCGAATTATGTGAGCTTATAGCTGAGTAATCGCAATTAACTGCAGCCTCTTTATTTACATTCTTTACCTTATGTTCTGCGCTGACGGCCGGAATTAGGAAGATTGAAAAAAGAATGGCAAGTGATGTTATTGATAGCGACTTTCGCATCAAATTACTCCCATTCAATAGTTCCGGGTGGTTTTGAAGTTACATCCATAACCACTCGATTTACTTCTCGTACTTCATTCGTTATTCGATTCGAAATCTTTGCCAAGACTTCAGTTGGTATTGGATACCAATCTGCAGTCATCGCATCTTCACTTGATACGGGTCGGAGCACAATCGGATGGCCATATGTTCGACCATCTCCTTGGACTCCCACGCTTCGTACATCTGCGAGGAGGACAACTGGACATTGCCAAATCTCTCGATCAAGACCGGCAAATTGTAATTCTTGGCGCGCAACAAAATCGGCTTCGCGCAGAATTTTAAGTCTTTCCTGAGTAACTTCACCGACGATTCGAATCGCAAGACCCGGTCCTGGGAATGGTTGGCGCCAGATAATTTCACTGGGTAATCCCAGTTCTTTTCCGACTTCGCGAACCTCATCCTTAAATAAGTTTCTTAGCGGTTCGATTAATTTGAACTTTAAATCATCTGGAAGCCCACCCACATTGTGATGGGATTTGATATTTGCAGTACCAGTACCGCCACCTGATTCAACGATATCTGGATAGAGAGTTCCTTGTACTAGGTATTCAACTTCACCACCTGCAGCAATATCGCGTGCCGCGCTCTCAAATACTCGAATAAATTCTCTGCCGATAATTTTTCGCTTCTCTTCTGGATCAGTGATACCGGTTAATGCTGAAAGAAATCTTTCCTTGGCATCAATTACAACTAGATTAACGCCGGTAGCTGCAACAAAATCACTTTCAACTTGTTCTG
>CAYRXG010000026.1:0-10536 GCA_964428285.1 uncultured Clavibacter sp. | reverse complement strand
CGGGCGACGTGCAAGTGCGCTCAATTACGCCACCGGTGAAAAGCGATCAGTGCCTAGATAAGGTTGAAGTGCTTTTGGAACAAGAACCGAGCCATCTGATTGTTGGTGATTTTCCAAAATTGAAACAATCATTCGTGGAACTGCAACGAGAGTTCCATTTAAAGTTGCAACTGGCGTGGTTCCTGATTCACCTTTTACGCGGACATTTAAACGACGAGCTTGAAACTCAGAACAATTTGAGGTGCTGGTTACTTCTCGATAGGCGTTCTGAGTTGGGATCCAAGCTTCACAATCAAATTTTCTATTTGCACTAGAACCTAAGTCCCCAGTTGCAACATCGATAACGCGATAAGGAATCTCCATAGCATTAAGAAATTCTTTCTCCCAAGCAAGTAAACGTTGGTGTTCTGCGATTGCATCTTCTGGTTTGCAGAACGAGAACATCTCCACTTTTTCAAATTGATGGACTCTAATAATGCCGCGCGTATCTTTTCCGTATGAGCCAGCTTCTCTTCTAAAACATGGAGAGTAGCCGGTATACCGCATCGGTAATTTTGCAAGATCCAATATTTCATCCATGTGATAGGCCGCAAGTGGAACTTCGCTAGTTCCAACTAAATAGAAATCATCTTCTTCTAAGTGAAATACATTCTCGGCAGCTTGACCTAAAAATCCAGTTCCTTCCATCGCCGCTGGTTTAACTAGAACTGGCGGAATCATTGGAGTGAATCCAGCCTTGGTTGCCATCTGAATTGCGTAATTAACTAGCGCTAATTCCAGCAGAGCACCCACTCCAGTTAAATAATAAAAACGTGCTCCTGAAACCTTGGCTCCGCGTTCGACATCTATTGCGCCCAAGATTTTCCCAAGCTCGACATGATCTTTAGGTTCAAAATCAAACTTTCGTGGAGTTCCGATTTCTTCTAGGACTTTGAAATCTGCCTCGCCACCTACCGGCGCCCTTGGATCAACTAAATTTGAAATTCCAAGTGCCAAATTACGAAAACTTTCTTCGCTAGCGCTCTTCTTGGCATCTGCTTCTTTCACCTTTGCGGCAAGAGCCTTAGCGCTTTCTAATAGCGCAGCTTTCTCATCACCCTTTGCGCTGCCGACAGATTTTGAAAGAGTATTTTGCTCAGCCCGAAGCGCTTCAAACTCCACAATTGCATTTCGTCTGACTTCATCAGCAGCCAAAACTTGGTCAACTAAGTCAACGCTCTCGCCTCGAGCTTTTTGAGATGCGCGAACTAAATCAGGGTTCTCACGTATTACTTTTACATCAATCATATTTTCTTTCCGGAGCGAACCTCAGTCAGCCAATTATCTGCCGCTTTAAATGCAGAATCGGTCGCTGATTTAGTTGTAGTTGGTGCAATTTTATCTGCTCTTGGATAAGAACCGAGATATCTAACATCTTCACAGATACGACGTAATCCCATCAACGCATCTCCTACGCGTTCTTCGTTGATATGACCTTCTGCATCAATGATGAAGTGATAGTGGCCAAGCTCTCTACCGGTTGGGCGAGATTGAATAAATGTAAGGTTAACTCCACGAACGGCAAACTCTGTCAGTACTTCAAGTAGCGCACCTGCATGATCCGCGCCGATAAATGCTGCAAGTGAAGTTCGATCGTGGCCGGTTGGAGCTGGAACAGATCCTGGTTTTCCAACAAGAACGAATCTTGTAACTGCTTCGCTGCTGTCACCAATGTCATTAGCAAGAATTGTTAAACCATAAGTTTGCGCTGCATTCGGCGCAGCAATCGCAGCGTCAAATTCTCCTTTGCTTAAAGCTTCGGCCGCCGCGGCAGTTGATGATGTAGAAATAATTTCAGCGCTTGGATGATGTTTTGCAATATAAGCACGACATTGTGCTTCAGCATGTGGATGAGTTGCAATCTTCTTTATCTCGTTTTGATTATTTCTAGTTAATAGCGCGAAAGTAACCGAAAGGGTTGTTTCACCATAAATAACAAGCGGATCACCAATTGCTAGTTCATCTAGAGTTCTTGCTACGACTCCTTCGATGGAGTTTTCAATTGGAACTAAAGCAAGGTCGGCTTTTCCGGATCTGACTGCATCGAGCGCTGCAGTCACATTTGAATAAGGGGTTAGCGAATCTTCGGAACTTGCGACGGTACGCAGTGCAGCTTCCGTAAATGTGCCGCTTGGGCCTAAATATGCGTACCTCTTCACTGCGTAAGGATAGCGTTAGGCTTACCGATTGTGAGCCGTAATTTTCATTTCAGCGCAATCGCTTGGCGTTCTGAATTGGGATTACATCGAGATGGAAATGAAGATTCTGGATTATTTGCAAGTAATTTAATTGCTGTTGCCGATGGCATGGGTGGTTATGCAGGCGGTGAGATTGCATCGAAGATTGTTGTAAAAACCTTTGCTGATTTAGTTCCTGTACTTTCTAGTCCAGAAATAGATAACGATTCGCGTGATGATTTACTGCGAACTTCATTAATCGATATGGATAGCGCAATTCAAGATTCCACAATTCAAAGACCTGAATTAGCTGGAATGGGTACTACTTTTACATCTTTCCATTTAACTGGCGATCAACTCTCGCTATTGCATATAGGCGATTCACGCGCCTATCGAATTCGCGGCAAGAAGATCACGCAATTAAGCCACGATCACACCGTTGTTCAAGAATTAATAGATCAAGGACGGATAACTCCTGATGAAATTGCCGAGCATCCCCAGCGCTCGTTTTTGACCCAAGCGCTGATGGGCAAGATGAATATCGATCCGATCTTGCTCAAATTCCCTGTTGAAATCGGTGACATCTACTTTGTTTGTAGCGATGGACTAACAAATGTCGTAGATGAAGGAAAAATCCTTGCTGCATTTTCTGAAAACTTACAAGATTCTGTGAATTCTTTAATTGACCTTACATATAAGAATGGTGCTCCGGATAATGTCACAGTGGTTGCTGCGCGCATCGGAGAAACAAAAGCAGAATTGCCAATCACCTTTATTGGAGCCGCGCAATGAATCGCACTCTCGGCGGTCGTTACGAACTTGGTCCAATGATTGGCACAGGTGGAATGGCCGATGTTTATTTAGCTGATGACACAAGATTGCACCGTGAAGTCGCAGTAAAAATTCTTCGAAGCGACTTGGCAAGAGATCCCGCATTTATTACGCGCTTTAATAAAGAAGCGCTCTCAGTTGCAGCGCTTAATCACCCAGGAATTGTTGCGGTATATGACTCTGGAAAAGAGAAAACTTCTAGTGGAGTTATGCCGTACATAGTTATGGAATACGTGGAAGGAAAAACGCTCCGCGAGATTCTTCATCATGGTGATCGATTGCTATTTGATCGAGCCATCGAAATTACTGAAGGCATACTAAATGCCCTTGCTTATTCGCATAAAAATGGCATTGTCCATCGCGATATAAAGCCGGGAAATATCATGATTACCGAATCCGGTGAAGTTAAAGTGATGGATTTTGGAATTGCTCGCGCACTGGCAGATGCTGGCGCAACCTTAACCAGTACCTGGAATATTGTCGGAACTGCACAATATTTATCTCCGGAACAAGCAACTGGCGGACAAGCAGATCTACGAAGTGATTTGTACTCAGTTGGTTGTCTACTTTATGAATTAATCTCTGGCCAGCCACCGTTTACCGGAGAGACTCCAGTTGCAATTGCATACCAACATGTCTCTGCGCCACTGATTCCTATTACTACTTATCAACCAAATCTTGATCCTGCCATCGATGCGTTTTTCCAAGTAGCGCTAGCTAAAGATCCAGAAAACCGCTATCAAAATGCAGCGGCAATGCTAAAGGATCTAAAGAGACTTTCTAGAGGTGAGCGAATAACTGCAAAGATTCCATCGATAAAGGTAAGAACAAATCGTCGTAAATTTATTGGCGCTGCAATCGGTTTAGTTGCAGTTTTGGCGACCAGTTTCTTGATCTTTCGACCAGATTCGCAAGGCTCTCTAATTACTCTGCCCAATGTTGTCGGATTAACTGAGAGCGAAGCACGTATTCAACTTTCCGGATTCACAATAACGATTCAACGCGCCCCAGATCCACGTATTCCAAAGGATCGCGTAGCTAGCCAATTACCACTTGCAACTGTGCAAGTTGGTAAAGGAAGTTCCGTAACTTTGACGCTATCAGATGGACCTGGCGATGCAGTTGTACCTGCAGAGATAATCGGTAAACCACTAGAACAAGCGCGCGCATTGCTTGCTGCTGCTGGATTGCGAGTCAGCAAAACAGTGGCTGTCGCTTCCGAAGAACAACCGGGAATAGTTTTAAGAATTACTCCAGAGGCAGGCAGCACAGTTGAAGCGGGCAGCGGAGTAGTTCTGGAAATTGCCAGTGGAAATGTGCAGGTTCCAAATCTCGTTGGTAAATCTGAAATAGAGGCGAAGACAATCCTTACGCAAGCCGGATTCTTAGTTAAAACCGTAACCGCTTTCGATTCAAATCAACCGCTCGGTGTTGTCTTAGCGCAAGCCCCTAGCGCTGGTGAAACTAAAATTATCGGTAGCTCAGTAACTATTACGATAAATTCAAATAGTTAATTGATAACTGGCGCTAAACCTTTAGCGCGCTCGACTGCATCACTCATGCCACATTCGACCAACCAATTGGCAAGCAATAAATGACCGTGTTCTGTCATGACAGATTCAGGATGGTATTGCACCCCAAATATTGGCAACTCTTTATGTTGAACTGACATAACAATTCCAGTTTCACTTCTGCCAGTAATTTCTAGTTCGCTTGGCAGAGTTTCTTCTCTAATCGCAAGTGAGTGATACCTGGTTGCAGTAAAGGGCGTTGGGATTCCTTGATAAACACCAGTTTTCTCATGAGTGATCTGTGAAGTTTTTCCATGCAGTAGTTCCGGTGCACGATCAACAGTTGCGCCAAATGCAGTTGCAATTGCTTGATGACCGAGACATACGCCAAGCAACGGTTTCTGCTTTTCAGCCGCGTGCTTAATCATCGCCATCGAGACACCTGCTGCCTCAGGAGTTCCAGGTCCTGGTGAAATCAAAATGCCGTCATATTTATCTGCTTCACTTGCTGCGACTTCATCATTTCGAACCACGGTGCACTCTGCGCCAAGTTGCTGCAGGTACTGAACCAAATTAAAGACAAATGAGTCGTAGTTATCTACTACTAATATCTTTACAGGTTGCTTCCCAGATGTGGTTCCCACCGCCTCATCCTCTCGTGTAATCTCCCGCCATGCCTAAGTCACGGATTCGCAAGAAGAAGAAAGATAACCGTCCAGTTCAAGATCTTGCGGCGGTAAATCCGGTTCCCGTCGAGAGCCCACGCTGGCTCGCCCCGGTGATGGTTGGTTCATTCTTACTTGGCTTAGCTTGGATCGTTACCTTTTATATCTCGGAAACCAGATACCCGGTTCCCGATATCGGAGCCTGGAACATGATTATTGGCTTTAGCTTTATCGGTTTTGGATTCTCACTCGCCACCCGCTGGCGTTAATTACACCTTTGTAATTCTCCACAGCCTTATCCACGGTTGTGAATTTAGGGCTGACTTCAAGTTGGTTCTCAGGAAGCTCTAAGGTTGACCGGAAATCATCCCCTCATGAATGCAACAGCAACCCTTGAGAAAGAGCCCACCATGAGCAAAGAGAACGAAGTTGCAGTGCAACGCGTTCTCGTAGTTGATGATGAAAAGAGCATCAGTGAGTTAATCACTACGAGTCTGCGTTTTGTTGGTTTCGATGTTCGTACCGCAGCTACCGGAGCCGAAGCGCTTCGAGTCGCCGAAGAATTTAAACCGCATGCGCTAATTCTTGATGTGATGTTGCCAGATCTCGATGGCTTTGAAGTCTGTCGACAACTCCGTGATAGCGGCCTGGAAGTTGGAGTTCTTTTCTTAACAGCAAAAGATTCCACCGAGGACAAGATTAAAGGTTTGACTCTTGGTGGCGATGATTATGTTACTAAGCCATTTAGTTTAGAAGAATTAGTTGCTCGCCTGCGCGCACTTCTCCGACGTACTGGCGTAATTGCATCACCTCTTGATGAAGAGAAGATTCGATTTGCTGACCTCGAATTAAATGAAGCTACTCATGAAGTTCGTCGCGCTGGAAATCTAATTGATCTCTCACCTACCGAATTTACACTTCTTCGATATTTGATGATTAACGCAGATCGAGTTGTTTCAAAATCGCAAATTCTTGATCATGTCTGGCAGTACGACTTCCGTGGTGATGCCGGAATCGTTGAAACTTATGTTTCATATCTTCGAAAGAAGATTGATATCTACGAGCCACCGTTGATACACACAGTTCGTGGCGTTGGTTATCGACTTCGCTTACCTGCAACGAAATAGGTTTAACCTAGCGTTGTGAATCAGCCGCTTCGAAAGTTCAAGCCTGCCCCGGGACAATGGAGCCTTCGAAATCGTCTGGTATTTGGCGTTGTAATTCTTGGCGCCCTCGGTATAGCTGGATCTGATTTTGCTGCACAGACCGCTTTTCGTACCTTTTTAATTGCTCAAGTTGATGCCCAGCTTGCAACAACTTCTACTACTTCAGTAATGCGCTTGGATCGCGCTGGCATTTATAGCGAAGAAGGCGATACTGATGATGCTGCCCCTTTATTTCAGCCTTTTGAACCAATCCGTGAAGTCCCCTCAGATATCAGCATAAGTTTGCTAGATAAAGATGGTTTGGTTATGGGAACTCTTGGCGGAGCACAGAGTCCACAGCAAGTACAAACGGTAATAAGCGGGCTCTCCGTTGCAGAAGTTAAAGCATTTGGTGATAAACCATTTACTTTAGAGGGAGTTAATGAGATTGAATATCGCGCATTGGCGCGGGTTTTACCAGGTGAAATTGGCAGCGTAATTACCGCAGTTTCACTCGAAGGTGTTAAGAAATCTATTAACCAATTGCGCTTTCTCTTCTTTGCTGTTGGCTTTGTAGTTCTGCTTTTTCTTGGCCTACTTGCCCGGAGAATAATTAGGATCTCACTTCGCCCATTAACCGCGGTTGAAGAAACTGCCGAAGCATTCGCAAAAGGCGATTACACCGCGCGTTTGCCAGACGCGCGCAGCGATACCGAAGTAGGTCGACTCAATTGGGCGCTAAACCAGATGTTGTCGCGAATTGCAGAAGCATTTGCAATCAGAACGGAAAGTGAAGAGAAGTTACGTCGTTTTGTTGCTGATGCATCGCATGAGTTACGGACACCACTTACTGCCATAAGAGGTTTTGCCGAGTTACATCGCCAAGGGGCAGTTAAGGGTGAAGAGAAAACAGGCGAACTAATTCGCAGAATTGAACAAGAATCGATTCGGATGTCGACTTTGGTTGAAGACTTATTGTTATTAGCCCGTCTTGATCAATCACGTGAGATGGAATTTGAACCAGTCGATTTAACAACATTAGTTTCTGAAGCAGTTACCTCGGCAAAAGCGGCAGGTCCAAAACATAACTTTAATTTTAAGAAACCAGCTGCAGAAGTTTTTGTACTTGGAGATTCAATGCGAATTCATCAAGTAATCACAAATCTCCTAGCAAATGCCAGAACTCATACACCTGAAGGAACTCAAGTTGAAATTGAAATAAATTCGTCGCCTGAAGGTGTCGAAGTCGTTGTCAGCGACAATGGACCAGGATTATCAAAAGCAGATCAGGAGCGCATTTTTGAACGTTTCTATCGCGCCGATCCTTCTCGTACGAGAAATGGGAGTGAAGGTACTGGTTTAGGGCTCTCAATTGTCGATGCTGTGATGCGCGCTCATGGTGGCCACGTCACAGTTGAATCAGAAATCGGAATCGGTGCAAAATTTAAGCTTTTCTTTCCCTTAAAAAGTTAGAACTCACAAATAAGCCAAGTAAGATAAAAAAGTGAAAAGCTCTCCGGAAATTCTGCGCGCACTTGAAAATGAATCGATTGAGATTCTTCGAGAGACTGCAGCTGCATATAAGAATCCGGTATTGCTTTATTCGATTGGAAAAGATTCAACAGTAATTCTGCATTTAGCACGAAAAGCGTTCTACCCAGCGCCAATTCCTTTTAAGTTACTTCACGTAGATTCGACCTGGAATTTCAAAGAGATGATCTCTTTCCGCGACGAAGTTGTAAAGATGCATAATTTAAATTTGATTGCTCATATAAACGAGGAAGGTATCGCGGCTGGAATTACTCCCTTTAGCCACGGAATCTCCGAATATATCCGTGTTATGAATACCGTTTCTTTAAAGCAGGCTTTTGATAAGTATGGCTTTGATGCTGCGATAGGTGGTTCTCGCAGAGATGAGGAGCGGAGCCGAGCAAAAGAGCGAATCTTTTCAGTACGTGAAGCCGGTCATCGCTGGGATCCAAGACAACAGCGTCCAGAACTCTGGCGAACTTACAACACCAGAATTCTTCCGGAACAAACTATGCGAGTCTTCCCAATATCTGATTGGACTGAATTAGATATCTGGAGCTATATAAAATTAGAGAATATTTATGTAAATCCACTTTATTTTGCAAAAGAGCGCCCCGTCGTAAAGCGTGGCACTCAATGGATCATGGTTGATGATGAGCGATATCCATTAAAAGATGGTGAAAAACCAGAGATGAAAATGGTTCGCTTTCGAACCCTCGGTTGTTACCCACTAACAGCCGGCGTTGAATCCACTGCGACCACGCTTGATGAAGTTGTCGAAGAAGTTACCGGCGTAAAACTTAGTGAGCGCGCTACTCGATTAATTGATGGCGAGAACGAAGATTCAATGGAGAAAAAGAAGCGCGAGGGGTATTTCTAATGTCGACCCCAGCGATTGTTCGTCTTGTTACATGTGGCAGCGTCGATGACGGTAAGAGCACGCTAATCGGAAGATTATTAGTAGAAACTGATTCAGTTCCTCATGACACATTAGATGCAACTAAGAAAACCAGGCGCCCTGGCTCCATTATTCCTGCCGGAGAAATCGATTTCAGTTTACTTACCGATGGATTAGAAGCAGAACGTGAACAAGGAATCACGATTGACGTTGCATATCGTTCGATGTCATTACTTGACGGTCGACGTTTGATAATTGCAGATGCCCCAGGCCATGAGCAGTACACCAGAAATATGGCGGTTGCAGCATCTCGTGCCGATATTGCACTTGTTCTTGTGGATGCAACGCGCGGTATCAGGCCACAGACTCTGCGCCATTTAACGATTTGCTCCTTGATGGGAGTAAAACAAATCATGGTTGTTATAAATAAACTTGATGCGCTCGCCTTTGATAAAGCAGTTTTTGACCAACTTGTGAAGGATTTACAACCAACAGTTCAGCGTCTAGAAATTAAAGAAATTATTTATGTTCCGGTAAGCGCACTTGCAGGAGACAATGTCACATATAAAACTGAAAAACTCGCTTGGTACCCCGGCAAATCACTCCTTGATGAGATTCAAAATTGGCGAGATAAAAGTGAGGACACCGCACACTCCAGACTCTGCGTCCAGCTGATTTCTAGAGCCGATAACTTCCGTGGCGTATCTGGAACTATTTCACAGGGTGAATTTAAAGTTGGAGATCAAGTTGTTGTTCTACCAAGTGAGCGAAAAGCTAAATTGGCAAAACTTGTGACCTTTGATGGCGATATCCCAAGTGCAGGTGCAGGCAAAGCGGTCACAATGGTTCTAGAGCCAGATATCGATGCCACACGTGGGGATTACATTGAAAAAGCTGATAACTACACCAATCCTGCCGATCGTTTTTCAGCAAATCTGGTCTGGCTTGGTGAAACTGAGTTAGTAAGCAGTCGTTCTTATTATCTTGTAAATAGTTCTGGGATGGTTCCTGCGACAGTTACAAATATTCGCCATCGCTTAAACATCACAGAAGGTACCCATGAATCTGCGCGCACACTTGGCATGAACGAAATTGGTTTGGTCGAGATCGCGACCGATGCCCCAATTCCGTTAACTAAATATTCAGAAAACCGCAATTCTGGAAACTTTGTCCTTGTTGATCGCGTAACTTTGGGAACCGTCGGTGCCGGCATGGTTGTTCATGCGCTGCGCCGCGCAACAAATATCACCAAACATGATTATGAAATAAATAAAGATGTGCGTTCACAACAGAAAGGTCAACGCGCCAAGTTGATTTGGATGACTGGACTTTCCGGTTCGGGCAAATCAACAATCGCCAATGCTCTGGAAAAGCAGTTATTTGCGACGGGAATTCATAGTTATATTCTCGATGGCGATAATTTAAGACTTGGCCTAAATAAAGATCTCGGCTTTACCAAAGAAGATCGAGCAGAAAATGTTCGAAGAGTGGCCGAAGTTGGCAAGTTAATGGTTGATGCGGGGCTAGTAGTGATTGTTGCTCTCGTAAGTCCATTTAAAGTTGATCGCGATCATGCCCGTGAATTATTTGATGGCGGAGATTTCATTGAAGTTTGGGTAAAGACGCCAGCGGAGGTTTGCGCAGAACGCGATCCAAAAGGGCTTTATAAGAAGGCGAAATCTGGCGCCTTGCCTAATCTCACAGGAGTCGGTCAGGATTATGAGCCACCAACTAGCGCAG
>CAYRXG010000025.1:0-10694 GCA_964428285.1 uncultured Clavibacter sp. | reverse complement strand
CAGCCACCACTACAAAAACCTGGACCGTGCTTGGAAGTAATGGCACTGCGTATGCAGGTGCAAAAGCGCAGATTTTCTATTTTGATAAAGGCGATGTTGTAGAAGGTAAAACGACAATCGCAACTTCAGATGCCAACGGTCAGTTCACTTTCACTTATCCATCGGATCCAGATTATTTATGGCTTACCGTCCAAGTTCCAACTTCTGACTCTACACACGCAATTTTTAATCGCGATTTAATTTCGGCAACGGATGCAAGTTCAAGCACGGTTCAACTTGAAATTGCCACGCACAAAATAAAAATTACGCTTCCAGACGGTGGAGACCCTTCTGCGAGTGTTTGTTTTAATATACCTAATAGCGGGACCAACAAGGATTTAAGTCTTAATTATCGAACAATTCGAACCGGTGTGCTGGGTATTAAATTACCTTCAACACTCTCAAGCGGCAAAAATTACTCATTGGATACTTACCCATGTGATCCATATGATTATTATCTACAAGGAAATACTTTCGGGCTCCGAAAAAATAGCGACGGAACATTCATTTTTTACACGGATACGTCCTACACAACAACTATTTCTGCTTCATCAGGCGTTTACTTACTGCCATTAAGGGGCAGCGATTTAAGTGGTCAACTCCTAAATTCAGACGGCAGCCAATTTACGCTCACAGAAAATAAATCAAGCTATTACCTGCAAGCGATCCCAGTATTGGAAAATAACGATATTGATCCATACCGTGACTGGGGTTGGGGCCAAGTTGCAACCAATGGGAAATTTATGATTGGGACAGATGCTTGGAATGTTGGACCTGGGAAGTATGTAATTTCATTCACTCCCTATGGTTCGATCGAGATACCCGCTTTTATTGGCGGGAATTTCTGGGTGAATTCAAATGGAAAATTCTCTACGACGTCGAATGGAACATATTCGAACTCATTATCATTTAGTTACACAGTTCCCTCAACTGGGCTGACGAAATTCAAAGTTCTCGATGCTCAAGGTTTGGTAACAAACGGAGGAAATTTTTCAATTACTAGAAAGAGAAGTGACGGATCTTTTGAATACTGGGGCGAAATGGGTTTACCGGCAACCGGAATCGCATCGGTTAGATTTCCTGATGGAGTTTATCAATTAAAGGGTTCACCAAAAAATTCGGGACAAATTGGCGCCACCTATACCTACTCTGTGACCTCTGGCGCCGGTGTATTAAAAAACGCTGCAAACCAAACCGTATCCCAAACTGCCGGTTATTATGAACTAGCTACAAATACGCCCAACATAAATATAAAAGTTGTGTCCCCAATAGACACTTCGACAGTATTAAAAAACATAAGCATAAGTATTTATCCAAACGATAATTCTAATAATTCTGATTCTTATGCTTGGGTAGAAACCACGACCGTACCAGCTTCTTTTGCTATGAGTGACGGTTCCTACGATATCCAACTAAATCCAAATGATTATGAATTTGCTAGTAATTTATTTACGGTTGTTTTTTCTGGCGGAGTACCAGCCGTGAAATTTGGAACCGAAACTGTTAGCGCTGTTGCAGGTGTTTACTATCTTCCTTTGAGAAAACCTCATATGAAAGGTGTTGTAAAAGCACCTGATGGAACGTTGGTGCGTTATTCCCGAGTCGCGGTTTTCAGCGGATCAGATATCTATCCTATGAGTTACGCAATAACTGACAGCTCTGGTCGCTTCTCGGTAAATCTGGGATCGGGCGAAATGAATGGCACATACAGTCTTCAGGCTATGCCGCAGTGGGGAAAAACAGCGCTAGCTACTTCTGCACGAGTTTCGGCGACCGTCTCGGCTGGGCAAGGTCCAACGAACCTCGAATTAACGCTAAGAACTTCAAATGTAATTGGAACAGTTTCTGGGCCAAAAGGAAACTCGAGTTACAACCAAGTCCGTGTGCAGAAATATCTTTCTGGTAAATGGATTGAAGCGGAAGGGTTCTATAAAGGAAGTTCCCTGCAAACCACGAGCGACGGTCAATTTGGACTCTTTTTGGAAGAAGGTAAATATCGATTTTGGGCAGACACCGATATGGAAAACGCGGGGGGAACTGCTGCTTATAGCCCAGATTGCGACGTCAGTTCAGATGCAAACACGATTGTTACTTGTAATTTATTGCTCGCCGCACCAAATGTTTCAGGAAACATAACAGTTGGCGGGATTCAGCCGACTTGGGTGAATGTGGGGCTGATTCCCTCAAATGCGATAACCAACAACACTGCTAAAGAAGAAATTTGGTCTAATGGCTCTTCAGATGGATATTTTGGAGCAACTGTCCCGGCAGGTCTCTATAGACTTTGGATTAACTATCGAAATAATAAATCAAGCAATTCAACCGTTCCTGGACCACTTTGTGAAGTTCCAGCCTCAGGCAACGTAACTTGTAATGCGACGTTACCGACAAATAATTTTAATTTCACTATCAGTAACTATTCTTCGACGCTACTGACCTCTGGAACCTATGCCGGAATTCAGGTTAAAGAAGGCGGCAATTACCTATGGACTTGCTGCTCTTACCCAGATCAAACCGGTAAATTCACCGCGTCGCTATTGAATGGGTCATATCGTGTGCAGGTAATGAGTGACATGGATGGCGCGACACAAGGTACAGCGCAGAATTACATCTTTGATGTTGAAACTGGGACAGTAACTAATCTCAAATTAGAGGGCACCACTTCCACAATTTCAGCTACTTCAGGGGTTTACGCACTTCAACTGAAAGCGCCACATTTAGCCGGTACCCTTTATGCACCAGATGGAATAACGCCAGTGCCTAATGTGCAGCTAATTGCTCGGTTTGCGAATCCGAACCCCAATAATAAACAGTCGTATCAAACTTATTGGGCGTATTCCGATAACTTAGGAAAATTTGCTTTCAGCCTAGGCACGGAGCCTTTGAATGGTGATTACACAATTCAAGCACTTGCTCCACAAGGGGATTTAACTAAAGGCAATTCTGATTTAGTAAAAGTTACAGTTTCGGGTGGAACAGGACCAAGCAACATCTCGATCAGATTAAAGACGCCAAACTTTAAAGGCACCGTAACAACACCTAAGGGAGTTTTTAAAGGTATAGGTTTAAACCTGCAGAAACTTGATGATTCGGGACAATGGCAATGGGTAGAAAATGGCTGGAACTTTACCGATGCCGAAGGAAAATACGCTTATTCACTTGGGCTTGGAACATATCGAATCTTTGCTGAACCTGATTTTGCACAAACTGGTTCAGCGGGAACTTACAGTGCGTCCTGTCAAGTTTCGGACACTTCTACCGTAACAACTTGTGATCTAACAGCAGCAGCGCCTAATACTTCAGGCACTTTTACAATTGGTGGAGTTGCTCCTAAGGGTGGAAATATTCGATTTATCCCTGCGGCAGGAATTGAAAACAACACAGCAAAAAATTATTTCTATGCTGGTTTTGGATCTACAGGAAAGTTTGGATCCAATGTTGAACCTGGAACTTATCGAATCTACGTTAACTACTACACAAATTCCAGCAGTAAATCAGCTACAGGCCCACTTTGCGTCGTCCCTGTAACCGGATCAGTAGTTTGTAATATTGATTTACCGGCTACGAATTTTAAATTTAAATTACTGAATGCTTCCGGAACAGATGTTTCTTCAACGGGGTATGTCGGTGTCGGCTTGACGTCAGAACTTAAATACAAAGGTTCAAGTTGCTGCACCTATTACAACGAGCTAACCGGACTGTTTGAATTCTCTCTGCTTGATGGTGCTTACACTCTAAATACGTACTCAGATGGCGCTAGCTCTTCTGGTATTGGACAGGTGTATACCTTTGACGTAGCAAGTGGAGCAGTATCCAATCTAAAGATTGCTGGAACTAACACGGTTTTAACTGCGACTTCAGGGGTATATACAGTTTCCTTAAGATCCCCCCCATTAGCAGGAAATGTCTATAAGCCAGATGGAACCACCCCACAAGTAAATGCTGTTGTGAGGGTCACCAAGGAGACTCCTAACGGAACTAATTCCTGGGATGCCTACACCGATAAAAATGGTTATTTTGCGGTCAATCTAGGTGCCGAATATCTTGACGGGCAGTATTCGCTTCAAAGTTGGTCTAATGACTGGTCAGATACTTCTACTGGTAAGTCAGCAATTCGACTGGAAACCATAACAGCTGGTGCAGGTCCAACGAACATCACGTTAACTCTTAGGACTCCTAATCTCAAAGGAGTAGTTTCCGGGGTTAACGGGGTTTCAAAAAATAATTGGATTCAATTGTATAAGCGAGATACTTTTGAAAATTGGATCTATGTAAACGAATATCGACAGACAAATCAAAACGGTGGATTCGCCTTTTATCTAGAAAGTGGTGTTTATCGAGTTCGAGCGAATGCTGATATGGAAGGTGCGGGCGGCGGAGATGGTTATAGCGCTGCTTGTACGGTGATTGTAGAAAGCGCAACCGCCACAACATGTAATGTCACATTGCCCCCTCCAAATGCCAGCGGAACTGTGACAATCGGTGGAGTCGTGCCACGACCATCAAATGTTCAACTGACCCCCGATAACGGTGTTGAAAATAATCGAGCCAATAACGGTTATTGGGCGCCGGTATCCGCAAATGGTGGATGGGGGGTTACGGCGAACGAAGGTACTTACCGATCTCTAATTTATTCTTACATACAAGGTGCCAACTCAACAGTTCCTGGACCACAATGTGTAGTTCCTGAAACTGGAACTGTTACATGCAATTTTGCGCTACCTGCGGCCAACCTAAGTTTTAAAGTTAAAGATACTTCGGGCGCCGTTCTAACAAATAATGTCTATGCAGATTTGCAAATTAAGAGCGGCTCGCAATGGACCTATGGTGGAAATTTGAGTCCCGACAATTCAAATAACTCGGGACGCTTTTTGGCTTCCTTAATTAATGGTTCTTATAAATTGACAACTATCCCATACAGCTCCGGCAATCGAGGAGCTCCAAATATTTATCTCTTTGAAGTTGAATCCGGAACCGTCAAAAATATGCGTATTTCTCGCACTGGCGAAACTTTAACTGCTACTGCTGGCATATATGAGCTTTCCCTAAAGTCTCCAGCGTTTTCAGGCATAGTTTATGGCCCAGATGGAACCACTCCCGTTTCCGATGCTGAAGTTTCGGCTCGATTAGTTATAACTCCGGCTAACTTTGATGCAATTAATAAAGAGGGATATCCATCTTCATGGAGCGCAACTACAAATAGTGCTGGGCAATTCGCAATTGACTTTGGCGGCAGAACCGTGGACGGTGTTTACAGCATCCAGGCAGTTGCTCGAACTAACACTTTGACACTCGGCAGTTCACTTCCGGAATCAATTACAGTTGTTTCAGGCGTCGGTTCAAATTCAATCCGTCTAAACCTTCGTGCACCAAATGTCAGTGGAGTGGTTTCAGGTATAAAAGGTGTCTCACCAAATAACTGGGTTTCTGTCCGCAAAATTATTGAAAATGGTAATTATGAGTATCTAAATATGTGGAGAAGCACCGATTCTCTAGGTCGGTTCGCTTTTACCTTAGATCCGGGCAGCTACCAATTCACTGCACAATCCGATATTAAGAATGCTGGAGGTACAGGAACTACAAGCGAAATTTGTTCAGTTCCAAATTCTGGAAGCGTTGTCTGTAATATTTCACTCCCTGCGCCAAATGTGAGCGGGAAAATAACTGTAGGTGGAGTTAGTGTTGCGGGTTCAATTGAATTTATAAAAGTTCAGCCAACGGGGTTTGATTATTCCGGTTTATACGCAGGGACTGCTTCTGATGGCATTTTTGCAGTAACTGCTCCTGCTGGTACTTATCGCACCCGTGTGTATATCTACGATAAAGGTACAACATTCTTCGGCCCAGAGTGCGTAGTACCTTCTTCGGGTTCGGTAACCTGTAATGCAGCACTTCCATCAGCAAACCTAACCGTTAAAATTCTAGATAAAGATTCAAATGTCATGACCACTGGTGTAAGTGTTTATCTTGAAGCTATATACAGCAATGGAAGACTTGGATCTTGTTGCGCCCAGCCAGGAAAAGATTTAAGTAATCCAACTATCAAATACGGACTGCTTGATGGGAACTACCGTTTAACTTTAAATCCATTTGAACTCAAATATGGATCCAGTTCTAGTTATATAGTTGAAATTGAGTCGGGAACCGTTAAAAGTCTAAAACGAGAAGGTTTAGTCTCTGCGCTTTCGGCAACCGATGGCGTTTATTCAATATCTTTAACAGCACCAGTGATTTCGGGAACTGTGGTCGCTCCTGACGGCACCACACCTGTACCGAGTACCGAAGTTGACGCGTTCCTTGATGGGAAAGTTTGTATGTGGTGCCAGAATGCTTATGCATACAGTGACAACACTGGATATTACGGTTTTAATAAGTTGCCTGATGGAACTTATCAGATTGTCGCGCGCGCTCCTTGGACTGATTCAACTAAAGGAGATTCGGCTCCAACTTCAGTCACTGTGACAGGCGGTCTTGGAGCGGCAAACGTTAAATTAACTCTGCAAACCCCAAATGTTCGCGGGGTTGTTAGGGGAGCAAAAGGAGTTTCTCCATACAACTATATTTATGTACGAGAAATATCGTCTAACGGCAGCGAATTTTGGCCTGACTATGTAAGAAATAAACCATCGAGCGGCGATGGTAGTTTTGCCTTCACTTTACCTCCGGGCACCTATCAATTTGAAGCACAGGGAGATATTAAGAACGCCGGTGGAGTCGGCACGCGTAGCAGTAACTGTATTGTCACAGATACCAGCACGGTAATTAACTGTGATATTAATTTAATTACGCCTAATTTGAAGTTTAGAGTCGTAAAACCTGATGGATCCAATTTTATAAATTACTTTAAAGCCTATACAAGATTTTGGTTTGAAGGTGGATCAAGTTCAATTAAGAATTATTCACCTGGATATTCTTCTGATGAAAACGGGAATTTTCTCGCTAATCTTGAAGACGGCATTTGGGGTATTACCGTTTATCCAACTGAAGATGAGCCAAATTACTCGACCAAGCAGTATCGGATCGTTGTAGAGGCAGGAGCTGTTACCTCCGTCAAGAGTACCGATGGCGAGACAGTCACCGTAATTTCCGGTGTGTACCAACTTCCAGTAACCGGATCTAACTTGACCGGTTCAGTTAATTTTGAAGGTAGCAAATATAAGTATGGTGCCTCAGTAACAGTGCAAGAAAAGGTGGGCGATTTCTATAGAGGTATGGAAGGTCGATGGGTCTACGGCGACTACGGCTTTAAAGTAAAGCCCGGAATTTACAGAATCTTTGTTCAACCATATGACTTACCATCAACTCAAGTTTCTTCAGCTTATTCATCAGATTGCGTTATCGAAGAGACCGCAACCACGGCAACCGTTTGCAATGTAACACTTCGCACACCAAATCTACTAGGAAAAATTAAAACCCCTACCGGCGATGATTATCGCTATGCCTATGTTTATTTACGCTACGGAAAAGATGGAAAATTCTCAAATAGTGAATATGTAAGAGTTGATGATTCTAAATTCGGAAATTTCCTAGAAACATCGACGACTTACACATTGGAAGTAAATCCAAACTGGGATCAACGCAAGGAATATGCCCCTCGCAGCTACGAAATTATTATGGGATCAAGCGGAATTACTAGTGTTAAAGATTTGACATCGCTAGAAACTCTCACAGCCATAGGCGGTTATTACAGCTTTAAGGTTTCATCATCTTCACTCAAGGGAGTGGTATTGCCACCTGGAACAAGCTCTGTTGGCGTAAGTAATGTTCAAATAGCGGTCTCCTTGCCGGGCAGTTCAGATCAGTGGAGATATTCGACATCTACCGATCAAGATGGAAAATTTGGACTATTGGTTCCGGATGGCACATACGTCATTCGTGCGATTCCATACGGTGGGCTTTACCAATACGGCAAGTCTGAAACTCAGACGGTTGTAGTAAGTGGTGGAACCACCTCTTCACAAATAACTATTAGATTGCGTTCTCCAAATCTAACGGGTCGCATCGTCACCCCTGGTGCGAATCCAACACCTCTAGCAAATGTGAATGTAAACGCTTGGATTGCAGGCGAGTACTTCTATGCATGGACAGACTCAAGTGGACAGTTTGGTTTCTTTGTGGATAACGCCTCTCCAAACTGCACTAGCAACAGATGTCAGATCCAACTCAATTACTACAAGAGTTCTGATTACACACCTAAGAATTACTCCATCAGTAGTGTTACGAATATAGGAGACTTAGCAATAGGAGGAGTAACCACCAGAGTAACCGTCCTTGTCCCTCAGTCTGGAAGTACAACTACAGCAAATAAATATGGATGGGTTTCAGTTGAATCCGTCGACACGTCAACATCTAGAACAACATATGTAACTGGCGGTCAAACTGATGAGCTAGGGAAAGTTGGTCTATCGCTAACTGATGGCGTTCAATATCGAATTACGGCATATCCAGGATATGAATATAACGGTAAGTTTGCGCCAAAGGTTTATGAGATATCTAGCTATTCAGCTACAACTATGGGTCAATTCAGTATCCAATTTGATCGTCCAAATCTTTACCTTTCTGCATTCGGTTCTACCGGAATAGCCAATAGCTATGGCTGGACTCGAGTAACAAAGTATGAATCTTCAACAAGTACTTATAACTTCCATTCGAATATCTATCTTGATGAAAAAGGTGAGGCTGCCTACACCCTTGCCGATGGCACCTATCAAATAACTGTTAGACCAGGAAAAACGGTAGGTACACAGCGCACGATCACTGTCGTAATAACCTCAGGAGTCGCCTCATGCAGCTCGGGATGTGCAGCTTTTGCGTCGAATAAGGCCACTGTAAATCTTCCGAACGGCAACATTTCAGGAAAAGTTGTTGATTCCACAGGTGCAGCTCTAAAAGGTGCACTAATCGTTGCCACCAGAAATGATGATTCAAATAAAACGGTAACTGCTGTTACTTCAAGTACCGGCGTTTACGAAATCTATCTAGATACCAACTATGCATGGACACTTGGATCAGTTGACCCAGCAAGTGGAGAGAAAGGTTCGACTTCACTTAATGCGACACCAGGAACTTCGGATTCAGTTGTTGCCGATAAAAACATAACTTTGGCGCCATAGTTATGTCTCGAAAAGTATTTATTTTCTTCTCATTTTTGATTTTAATTCTTTCAAATGCTTTTCCAGTTTTTGGCGTTTCTCCCACGGCGCCTGCAAATATTGTAGTAAAGGCGGGAACAACTCAGGCATATGGAAGTGGCACATTAGAAATTTCTTGGGATGCAGTAACTGGTGCTGTTGCTTATGGAGTGCGTGTAAAGAAACAAGTGGACGGAACCACGGCGGCTAGCGATACTGTTGATGGTGAACAAAATACAAAGATAACTTTTGACAAACTTGAAGGAGGTATAACTTACATAATTCAGGTTAACGCCGTAAATTCTTTACGCGAGTTGAGCTCCTGGTCTAGTGATTCACTAACTGCGGTTCCCAAGACAGCGCCTCAGGCCCCAAGTAAGCCCACTGTGGTCACAGGAGTCAGGAAGGCAACAGTTTCTTGGGTCGCTGTTCCAACGGCCAATAACGGTGGTTTTGAAATCTCTTCATACTCAGTCAAAGAGATAAATTCAGGAAAGTCTGTTTCTGCTGCGAGTACGGCAACTTCTATCGAAGTTACCGGACTTAGCAACGGAGCGGATGTGGAATTTACAGTTGCAGCAATAAACGCCGCAAATACGACCGGGTCAGTATCTGAAAAAAGCACCAAATACACGCTCGGCGACATTCCAAGCACCATGACGGCGCCTGTGATTGCAGCGACCACCACGACAACTGAGGCGCGAGTTAGCTGGCAAGCACCGGCATCTGATGGAGGAAGTCCGCTAATTTCCTTCTCGATTAAATTAATTAAAAATGGTGTTGATTTATTAACTCAAGTTATAGAAAAAATATCAGACACGGCTTATACATTTACTTCACTTTTGGCAGGTACATACGAGGCAAAGATTCAGGCGACAAATGCAGTCGGTGATAGCGTGCTCTCTCCAATATCTGGACAATTAACTTTAGGTGCAAGCGCTAGTGCAAGCGTCACGCCAACAGCAGCGCCAAGCGCAACAACTTCTGCAACACCAAGCGCCTCAGCTCCACCCCCATCTCCAAGCCCTACGCCCACACCAACTCCTTCACCAACCGTATCCATCAGTGGTGGATCGGGCGGAGGTGGATTTGGAGGCGGCGGAGGCGGCGGTGGAGGTGGTGGTGGATTTCTTCCACCAGCGGTTGCAGCGCTAGGTACACCTTCACCTTCACCTTCTGTAACACCAACACTTACTCCAACACCTCTGCCTTCTATTTCTCAACTGCCTGTTGTAACTATTTCGCCAACACCAATTTCAACGAAACCAGCGCTAATTTCTCCCACACCATCACCGCGACCTAGTTCTTCAGTTTCACCAATTGCTCGTCCTGGTGTAACTACTAATGCAAAAGGCGAAGTCACTAAGACAGCCACCTTCGCAATTCCAACAAAAGTTACTGGTCCAATTAAATCCTTAACCCTTACTGGATCAAAGGCGACTATTTCTACAACGCTAAAGAATGCGGTTCAGCCTGCCATTCCAGCGGTTAAAAAGGGAACGTTAATTAGGGTTGTAGTTAAGG
>CAYRXG010000024.1:0-10860 GCA_964428285.1 uncultured Clavibacter sp. | reverse complement strand
TGGCATGGGATGATTCTCGCATGAGAGAACAGAATTTGGGTCAGGGAGTTGCAGGATCATTGACAATGATTCTGCTGACCGTGGCATGTGTAATCCTCTTCCGTAGTTTCTATAAGCGATACAAGCGCATGGAGGAACGTCGGATTCAAGATGAGCAGAAGTAAAAATTTAACAAATCTTCTTTTCAGCACGATTGCAGTCTTGATATTAATGGCAATTTTTATTGCACTTGGATTCTGGCAGTTAGATAGAGCTGAACAAGTTAAAGAACTGCAAAAACCTTATATTGAAAAGCCGATTGTTGACTTAGCTAAAGTTGCAAAGCCAAATGTAAACCTCGCCGGAGAATCTGTTAATCGAATTGTTCGCTTTTCCGGAACATATGTAACGCAGTTCTTTGCGCCAAACCAAGTTGATAACAAGAATGTTGAATCTACTTGGAGTCTTGGTTTGATGGAGATTGATGGTGGCGGTTATCTATTGGTTGTGCGAAGCAGTAAGCCTTCAGAGCTGCCGCGCGGAGATATTACGGTGACTGGTCGGTTGATTCACCGTCAATTTGATGATGTGGCACTCAATGCGCAAAGCGCAAATGGTGAGTTAAGGAGAATTGATCCATCCCTAGTAGTTTCTCAATACGGTGGCGACTATTACGATGGTTATGTTGTCGCTAATTCTGAGGAAGTTGATGGCCGAAATATTTCCGCAGAGCGTGTAACAATCGATCCCGTTCAATCAACAGTCCCTGGTTACTATTGGCAACACATTGCTTATGTCATTATTTGGTGGCTCATGGCCCTAGTAGTACTTTTTCTTCCAATATATTCAAGGTTGCGAGAGAGGAATACATGAAGGGCGTAGTACTTAGATTTCGAGTCATGGCGCTACTTGCCGGCGTAATGTCGCTACTTCTCTGGTTTGTTGAATTGCCGGTGGTTTATCTTTTAGATGATCCAGATCTAGCGGAAAAAGTTAAGTGGATCCCCTTTGTACACGGTTATGTTTATGCTTTCTATGTACTTACCGCTATTCACTTCACCGCAAAGGCTAGATTTACAGTGCGCCAAATGATTCTTTTTATTTTGGCTGGAACTCTTCCAATTCTTTCGTTTATTGCTGAACGTAGAGTGGCTCGCACCTATAAAGAGCTGTAACAGAAAAAGAGCGCTGTCGTGAAGAAGTTAATCAAATCCTTGATTTATCCGATTTATGAAAAGCGTTTATTGGCAAGTCTAGATTTAAAAAACACACCACATCATGTTGGCGTAATTCTTGATGGAAATCGCAGATGGTCAAAGGAGAATCCATCACCAAGTGGTGACACTTCTTCAAGGAGAGGCCATCGAGCTGGCGGTGAAAAAATTCTTGAGTTATTGGATTGGTGTGAAGCTACGAAGATCAAAGTCGTAACTTTGTGGCTCTTATCAAGCGATAACTTCAAAAGAGATACTGCCGAACTTGAGTCTCTATATCAGATCATTACTGAGACAGTTGAGAAGTTACGCTCAACGGGACGTTGGCGAATCAAGCCGATGGGCTCTTTCGAATTATTGCCACCTGATCTGCGCGAATCACTGAAGGATGTGGAGCAATCTACGGCAGGTAACCTAGATGGAATTATTGTGAATGTGGCAATTGGCTACGGTGGCCGGTTAGAAATTGTTGATGCCGTCAAGAGATTCATTGCAGATTCAGCAAAAGATGGCAAAAGTGCAACTCAGATTGGCGAGGCAATTTCGGCAGAGAAGATTGACCAATTTCTCTATACGGCAGGGCTACCAGATCCTGAATTAGTAATTCGAACTTCGGGCGAACAGAGATTGGGTGGATTTTTACTTTGGCAGAGCCATCAATCGGAATTTTATTTCTGTGAGGCCTATTGGCCAGACTTTAGAAAAGTAGATTTCTTAAGAGCGCTTCGTTCATATGCAGTTCGCGAGCGCCGTCTCGGTCGCTAAAAAACCTCAACCATTACTTGAGCGTGTCGCTAGTTTCAATTAACGACTGGATTTACCGTTTACTCCTTAACCGATTACAACTAAATACCAGCTCGAAACGTGAATAAGGAGCGCAATTGGCCCGACGCGGTGCAGGTGAATTGAAGACCTACGTACTAGACACAAGCGTCCTCTTGGCCGACCCAACGGCGATCTTCCGATTTGAAGAACACGAAGTAATCATTCCAATCGCTGTAATTGGTGAATTAGAGACCAAACGGGATCATCCAGAACTTGGTTATTTTGCCCGCGCAGCCCTACGCGCTCTTGATGATTTAAGAGTGGAACATGGACGACTTGATCAACCATTAAAGATTAATGCGGCAGGTGGCAAATTATCAGTCGAACTAAACCATACGGACACAACATCGCTTCCACATGGTTTTCTGCGCGATGGCACAAATGATTCAAGAATCTTGGCAATAGCTCGTAATTTAGCTGGCGATGGTAAAAGCGTTGTATTAGTTACAAAAGATCTACCACTTCGAGTAAAGGCATCTTCTGTTGGAATTGATGCAGAAGAATATCGCGCAGAACTTGTGCCAAATAGTGGCTGGACCGGAATGGTCGAAGAAAGTGTTGGCGGTAGTTTAATTGATGCACTTTATTCCGGTGAAAAAGTAAATGAATCTTTTGCTAAAGACTTACCTTGTCATACCGGAGTTGTTCTACATTCTGAAAAAGGAAGTGCTTTAGCGCGAGTGACTGCAGATAAATCGTTGACATTGGTTCGTGGAGATCGCAGCGCATTTGGAATTCATGGTCGCTCTGCAGAACAACGAATCGCATTAGATTTACTTCTTGATGAAGAAATTGGCATCGTTTCACTTGGCGGCAGAGCGGGCACTGGAAAATCTGCTTTAGCTTTATGTGCCGGACTAGAAGCAGTTATGGAGCGTCGCCTCCATAAGAAAGTTGTGGTCTTCCGTCCGCTATATCCAGTTGGTGGCCAAGAACTTGGTTACCTTCCAGGAACGGAAGGGGAGAAGATGGCTCCATGGGCGCAGGCAGTTTTTGACACCCTTGGCGCGCTAGTTTCAAATCAAGTAATCGAAGAGATTATGGATCGCGGCTTGATTGAAGTTCTACCATTGACCCATATTCGCGGTCGATCACTTCATGACGCCTTTGTAATTGTCGATGAGGCCCAATCCCTTGAGCGAGGCGTCCTACTTACGGTTCTTTCCCGAATTGGTCAGGGTTCAAGGGTCGTCCTAACCCACGATGTCGCCCAGCGAGATAACTTGCGGGTTGGTCGCCATGATGGCGTGGTTGCTGTAATTGAATCACTCAAAGGTCATCCGCTCTTTGCTCACGTCACCTTGACTCGTTCCGAGCGCTCGCAGATCGCAGCTCTTGTAACAGAGATGCTGGAAGACCCCGTACAACTCTTCGCTTGACCCATTTAGCTTCAAAAGTAATAAATCGGGCATTTACCGTGCTGAACTGGGCTTTTCCTATCCACAATTACTGAGAGATTTCTCTTTTTCGCGCCACACGCAGGTTTAGATTTGCGAGTGCCCATTCACTTTGTCACCCTAATGCACAACCCCAAAGCTAAAAGCGCTTGATCTGCCCTAAAAATCAAGCGCGATTCAATGTTGTAACTCGAAGGAGGCAGGACTATGAAGAAGGTCGCGTTGGTCGCAACCCTCATAACCTCATTGATCCTCTCCCTTTGGACCTCTGCCAGCATCGCAAACGCCAAGGCCGCCCAAGTAACGATTGAGCTGGAAGATGCCAGCCTGCGGGTGGTACCGCCCGCCGAGGCAGAACCGACCTGGCCAACTTTGCTTGAGATGAATGAATCCACCGCCTTTGGCGCCTTTGAGATGGCTTTTGTTTCAATCATGGTCGATCGCATTGAGAAAGCACGTAAACCAAAAGGGGCGCGCCAGGTTGGCGCTGCGATTGCAAAAGAGAAGTACGGCTGGGGCAGATATCAATTCTCTTGTTTGGATTCACTCTGGACTAAAGAGAGTCATTGGAATTATCGAGCAAGGAATCCACGAACCGGTGCTCACGGTATCCCGCAAGCGCTACCTGCAACTCGAATGGACATTATTAGTACCGACTGGCGAACTAATCCAATCACTCAAATTGAGTGGGGATTACGTTATATCGATATCAGATATGAAACACCATGTCGCGCGCTTTCAAAATTTAAGCGCTCGCGTTATTACTAAGTTTTAAACTTCTGGTTTTAAACCAATTGTTAATGGCTTTGCGGTCTCTGCAAAGAAATCATTTCCTTTGTCATCAACCACAATAAAGGCTGGAAAATCTTCAATTTCAATTTTCCAAACTGCTTCCATTCCCAATTCTTCATAATCAAGAACTTCAACTTTCTTAATGCAATCTTGGGCAAGTCTTGCCGCCGGTCCGCCGACTGAACCCAAATAGAAACCGCCATGTTTCTTACATGAATCGGTAACTTGTTTTGAGCGATTTCCTTTTGCCAACATAACTAAAGATCCACCAAGTGCTTGGAATTGCTCAACGTATGAATCCATTCGTCCAGCGGTGGTAGGACCAAAAGATCCAGATGCATATCCGGCTGGAGTTTTTGCTGGTCCTGCATAATAAACCGGATATTTCTTAAAGTACTCTGGCATTGGTTTGCCGGAATCAATTACTTCTTTTATCTTTGCATGAGCCAAATCTCGCGCAACAACTAGCGTTCCGGTTAATGCCAACCGAGTCTTAACTGGATGCTTAGAAAGCTCGGCAGTTATCTCTGACATTGGTCGATTTAAATCAATTCGTACAACATTCTCATCTAAATGTTCATCAGTTGTCTCAGGTAAATAATGAGCTGGATCGGTCTCTAATTTCTCAATAAATACGCCATCTTTTGTGATTTTTGCTTTTGCTTGTCGGTCTGCGGAACAAGAAACGGCAATTGAAATTGGCAAAGATGCGCCATGTCTAGGAAGGCGAATAACGCGGACATCGTGGCAGAAGTACTTGCCACCGAATTGGGCGCCAATTCCTAATTTCTGAGTGAGTGTAAATACTTCTTTCTCTAATTCTAGGTCTCGGAAAGCGCGACCAGTCTTGGCATTTCCTGTTGTGGGAAGTGAATCTAGATATTTTGTGGAAGCAAGCTTTCCAACTTTAGCTGTGAACTCAGCGCTAGTTCCACCAATGACGATTGCTAAATGATACGGAGGGCAAGCCGCAGTACCGAGTGAACGTAACTTATCTTCTAGCCAGATCAAAAATGTCTTAGGGTTTAAGATTGCTTTGGTCTCTTGGTAAAGAAATGATTTGTTAGCGCTTCCGCCACCTTTTGCAATATAAAGAAAATTGTATTCATCGCTATGTTCGTAATCTGAATAGATCTCAATTTGAGCAGGCAGATTATTTCCAGTGTTTTTCTCTTCCCAGGTTGTTACTGGGGCCAATTGAGAATAGCGAAGATTTAGTTTGGTAAATGCGTCATAAATTCCTTGTGAAATTGTGACCTCATCGCGCTCGCTGGTAAGGACTTGCTGTCCTTTTTTGCCCATTACTATCGCAGTTCCTGTGTCCTGACACATTGGAAGAATTCCGCCGGCTGAGATATTTGCATTCTTTAAGAGATCTAACGCAACAAAGCGATCATTTGGTGAACTCTCTGGATCTTTCAAAATGTTGGCTAATTGTTGGAGATGCTCGCCTCTTAAGTAATGTGAGATATCGTGAATTGCAACTTGCGTTAAATTTCTTATCGCCTCCGGAGTTACTTTAAGGAAAGTGCGACCATCAGCTTGGAAGGTTGAAACACCCTCTGATGAGATCTTGCGATACTCAGTGTTGTCAGGACCTACTGGAAGAAGATCTTCGTAGATAAATTCAGGCATTTTCTGAACCATCTTCTTGTTTTGCAGATTCCAATTTAGCCCGAGCGCCATCTAGCCATTCTTGGCAGATGCTGGCGAGCTCCTCGCCGCGCTCCCAAAGTTTTATTGAATCTTCTAAACCGAGTCCGCCAGATTCGAGCGAAGCAACGACTTTCTGTAATTCGTCGCGCGCTTCTTCATAACTCAATTTGGCCATATTCGTAATCTACTCTGCTTTCCCGGATAACTTCTCGTTCTTTTGCGGAGCCTCAATTTCACCGGTCGCTGTAGCAAGGGCCACACCTTCGGCAAGACGGAGTCGAAGTTTTTGACCTGCTGTTAGTGATTTTGCATTACGCACGATGGTGCCATCACTTAGTTGTACTACCGAATAGCCGCGATCTAATGTGGCTTGCGGCGAGAGCGTTCTTATTCGGGCAAGAGTATGCGTTAACTCTTCTGCGGAGCGAATAATTCGAGAATTCATACTTGCAAATGAGCGCTGCATGAAGTTTACGACCTTAGTCATTTCCAGAACTACGCGATCATTAATCTTCTGATCAGCTCGATTTCGTAACTGCTTAATCTTCACTAACTCTTCTTGGATATCCGGAACAACTCGTTTTGCCGCATCTGTTGGAGTGGATGCTCTTAAGTCGGCAACTAGATCAAGTAACGGCGTATCTTGTTCGTGGCCGATGGCGCTAACAATCGGTTTCTTACAAGCAGCAGCTAAGCGAACCAAACTCTCGTCAGAGAATGGCAATAGATCTTCAAACGAACCGCCACCTCGAGTAATAATAATTACATCAACTTCTGGATCTTTATCTAATTCTTTCAAAGCTGCCGAAACTTGAATTACTGCATCGGCTCCTTGAACGGCGACTTCTCTAGTCTCAAAAATTACTGATGGCCAACGCCGCTTGGCATTCTCTTTAACATCTTTTTCTGCAGCGCTGGCTCGTCCGCAGATTAAGCCTATTTTTCTAGGTAAGAAGGGCAATGGCTTTTTTCGCTCTGTAGCAAATAAACCTTCAGATGCAAGTAACTTCTTTAAGGCTTCAAGTCGAGCTAGTAGTTCACCAACGCCAACTTGCCTAATCTCTTTAGCGTTAAGAGAAAGTCGACCAGTTGGAGTATAAAAATTTACTTTCGAGTTAATGACAACTCTGGCATTTTCGGTAAGTGGTGCAATTGCTTTGAAAACAGATCGCGGACAGGTCACTTCGAGGTACATATCAACACTTGGATCTCGTAACCTCATGTAAATCATGCCGGATCCAGCGCGATCATTTAGTTGTGCAATCTCGCCTTCGACCCAGATTTGTCCCAGGCGATTTATGTAATCACTGATTGCTTCTGAAACTACTCGGACCGGAACCGGTTTTTCTGCGGAGGTCTCAAGCATGGCGAGATACTAATAGCGGTTCGCAATAGGATGCGCATATGCCAAAACGAGTTCTACTCGCAGCCCCACGTGGATATTGCGCCGGGGTAGATCGTGCAGTTGTAACGGTCGAGAAGGCGTTAGAGCTATACGGAGCTCCTGTTTATGTCCGTAAAGAAATAGTTCACAACAAACACGTTGTTGAATCTTTAAAGAAACGTGGCGCCATTTTTGTTGAAGAAACTGATGAGGTTCCAGAAGGAGCCCGAGTTGTTTTCTCTGCCCACGGCGTCTCACCAAAAGTTCATGAAGAAGCAGCTTCTCGCCAATTAAAGACGATTGATGCAACTTGCCCATTGGTAACCAAGGTTCACCAAGAGGCTAGAAGGTTTGCTGCTGATAATTTACAAATTCTTTTAATCGGCCATCATGGCCATGAAGAAGTTGAAGGAACTGCCGGGGAAGCTCCTGAACACATCAAACTAGTTGATGGTCTTGATTCGGCCCGAAATGTTGAGATTGATCCAAATCGTTCAGTTGCTTGGCTGTCGCAGACCACATTAAGCGTTGATGAAACTATGGATACGGTGGCTATTCTTAAAGAACGATTCCCTCAGCTACAAGATCCACCATCTGATGACATCTGTTACGCAACTCAGAATCGCCAAACTGCTATCAAAGTTATCGCGCCAAAGACGGAGTTGGTTCTAGTTGTCGGATCCAAGAACTCTTCAAACTCCGTGCGTCTTGTTGAAGTTGCTAAAGAGTACGGCGCAAAAAACGCTTACTTAATTGATTATGCAAGTGAAGTTAAAGATGAATGGTTTAAAGATGTTGAGACTATTGGGGTAACCAGCGGGGCATCGGTTCCAGAGTTGCTTGTCCGTGAATTGTTAGAAGATCTAGCGCGCCGAGGCTTTAGTGATGTTGAAGAAGTTAGGGCGATGGATGAGAGCCTGCTCTTTGCTCTGCCACCGGAACTTCGTAAAGATTTACGCGCCGCGGGCAAGTAGCTGGCGACGCTCTTTAAAGTAAAACCACCAGCCAAAAAGCGAACCGGTAATTAAAAATGGCGCAACGCTGGCTAAACCAGAAACCACGTCAACTCCAATGCGCGAGATGCTAAGTGAAATTCCGCCAACTGATGGAAGAAGTAGCAGGGTTGCGATGGCAAATGAAATCGGTGGATTAACAACAGCTACGTAAGTCGTGCCTGATCTGCCATAAATGAGTGCAAAGTAGTAAGCAATCCAGATTGCAATACCTGTTAAGAATCCAACATTTGCTCTAAAGAAAATCTCGACGAGTGCAATAAGGGAGATAAATAAGAATTGCAAAATAGCAACGCCAGGCTTTGTTAAACCGGCACCTTTTACTGGTGATTTAAAAGGTGGTTGTGGTAAATCACTTCTCATCATTGTTCTCTTCATCTAGATCTTCATCATCTTCAAATAGATCAGGGGCTGAAAGTTCTTTTGGTGCAATCTGGCGTACCTCATCATCGACATCCTCTAGCGCCTTTAATTTGCTTGATGAAGGCGCACCTAGCTTGACCATCTTTCGTGCTGGTTTTAGAACATTTTCTTCCGCACTCTTAATAAGGTCGTTAAAGGCGCGTTCGGTAGATTTGATTCGATCCCCAAGAGTTTCAATTTTGCTGTGAACTTTTCCGATCCGCTTTAGAAGTTCGCCAGCCAAGTCGGTAATTTCTTGAGCGTTTTTGGCGAGTTCGCTGCGGCTAAATACATAAGCAACAGTTCGAAGAAGTGCCATCATGGTTGTTGGCGTTGCGATAGTTATATTTTTTTCAAAAGCCTTGTGAAGAAGTTGTGGTTCGACCTCAAGGGCTTCGGAGAGGATTGATTCAAAGGGAGCAAAGAGAACAACATAATCTGGGGAGTTACCTGTCTCTTGGTAGCCACGTTTGGCAAGCGCGGTGACATGGCCCAGCAAATCTTTTGCGTGGAGCTGCATCATTCGTGTGCGCTCGAGCGGATCCTTTTCAACTATCGCATCAAGGAAACGATCAAATGGGAATTTAGAGTCGATAAAGATTTCGCTGCCGCCAGGTACGGAAATTTTGATATCAGGTTTAGAAATCTCTGTTCCGGAGGTTCGATAATCTTGTTTAAAGAAATGAACATTTTCTAGTAATCCGGCATTTTCTAGAAGTGTTTCTAGTTGAGCTTCTCCGTATTTGCCACGAGTCTGGGAATTAGAAAGTGCGCCAGCAAGTTTTGTAGTTTCACGTAAAAGGTTTTCATTTCCAAGTCGCATCGATTCAATTTGAGTACGCATCTCACTTTCGGCACGAGCGCGTTTTACTTCAGCTTCTTGGCTCTGGGTCGCAAGTTGTGTCATTCCAGTTGTTACGGCGCGGAGTTGTTCGTTTAGCGTTGTAAGTCGAGCCTCTTCTTTGCGCATCTCTTCTAACTGGGTATTCAGAAGAGTGACTTTTCCTTTTTCATTATTGACGCGCAGGGAGGAGATAACTAGACCAATTACCAAACCGATTCCGAGACCAATCAGTAGTCCAACTCCAATGGAAAGTGCGCTGTTCATGCTCATATCGTGGCAGGAGAGACTGACATTGGCCGTTAGGCTCTACCCCTCGTGAGCCTCTCTATTGGAATCGTTGGTCTGCCAAATGTCGGAAAGTCGACCCTTTTTAATGCTTTGACCAAGAACAATGTTCTAGCTGCCAATTACCCATTTGCGACGATAGAGCCAAATGTTGGAGTTGTCGGGGTGCCAGACGAACGCCTGCCAGTTCTTGCCAAATTATTCGGCTCAGAGCGGATTATTCCGGCGGCGGTCTCATTTGTAGATATCGCAGGAATTGTAAAAGGTGCATCAGAAGGTGCAGGTCTTGGAAATAAGTTTCTTGCAAATATCCGAGAGAGCGATGCAATCTGTCAGGTAATTCGAGTTTTTACAGATCCAGATGTCGTTCATGTTGACGGCCATGTTGATCCATCTAGCGATATTGAAACTATAAATACCGAATTACAACTTGCTGATCTCCAAACTTTAGAGAAAGCAATTCCTAGAGTTGAAAAAGAAGCGCGCCAAGATAAAGAACGCGCCTCGGTTCTTGCCGCTATGAAAGAAGCAGAAACCGTTCTTGCTGCCGGAAAATTACTCTTTGGTTCTAGTGTTGATTTATCGCAATTAAAGGAATTAGGTTTACTGACCGCCAAACCATTTCTCTATGTTTTTAATGTAGATGCAGCAGAACTTGCAGATCTTGAACTCCGTAAGAAACTACAAAATCTTGTAGCTCCAGCTGAGGCAATTTTTTTGGATGCCAAGACTGAGGCAGAACTCGCTGAACTAGATGATGCAGAAGCGCTCGAACTTCTTAAATCAATTGGACTCGAAGAGCCGGGCTTAAGCACATTAGCAAGAGTTGGCTTTAAGACATTAGGATTACAGACTTATCTAACGGCAGGTGAGAAAGAAGCGCGTGCCTGGACTATTCATAAAGGAGATACTGCGCCAGCTGCCGCTGGAGTTATTCATACTGATTTTCAAAAAGGTTTTATCAAAGCAGAGGTTGTCTCCTTTGCTGACTTAGTTGCCGCCGGTTCTATGACTGAGGCAAAAGCTCGCGGAAAGGTGAGAATGGAAGGCAAGGATTACGTAATGCAAG
>CAYRXG010000023.1:0-10990 GCA_964428285.1 uncultured Clavibacter sp. | reverse complement strand
GCCGAAGCTAGATATCGAGCACAAGCCTCTCAAGTTAAGAAAAAGCTAGAGGAAGCAGAAAAGCTATTATCAAAACTTGAGAAAGCTGATCGAGAAAGACTTCTTAAATTACAGGCAATGGATGAAGAGGCGCGTCAAAAATATTCAAAAGAACAAGCAAAGCTTGCTAACACCGTTTCGGGTCGAGCAGGTACCGCGCTTCGATATGCGGTAAAACAAATTGGCGATAACTATGTATGGGGCGCCGCTGGCCCAATCCGTTGGGATTGTTCTGGTTTAACAATGCGCGCCTTTCAACAAGCTGGTGTCAGATTGCCGCATTCTTCCCGCGCTCAATACACTTACGGCCGTTCAATTAATCGAGGAAGTCTTCTTCCAGGAGATTTGGTTTTCTTTGGATCTCCGATTTCACATGTTGGAATTTATATAGGCAAGAATAAAATGGTTCATGCGCCAAGACCGGGTGCAAAGGTTCAGATTGCAGAATTTGGTAATTATTTTGGGCGAAAAAAATATGTTGGCGCTCGTAGACTCTAACGATAATTAATTGCGGATAAAGTGCAAAAACTCCTTCTTGTAACCAACGATTTTGGGCCCCGCGCCGGAGGAATCGAAACCTTTATCATCGGCTTGTTAGAGCGAATTGAAGATAAAGAAATTTGGGTATATACCTCGCACCAGCCAAATTCTGCAGATTATGACCAAAGGTGGTTAAACAAATATAAAGTTAGAGTTATTCGAGATCGAAGTAAGGTTTTGCTTCCGACACCTCGAGTCGTAAGAAGTTTACGAAAGTTGATCAAGAGCCAAAGAATCGAAGTGATTTGGTTTGGAGCTGCTGCGCCGCTTGGAATAAGTGCACCCTGGCTCCGCTTGCCATCTGTAAAACGAGTTATAGCTCTAACCCATGGTCATGAAGTATGGTGGGCCAAAATTCCGCCATTTTCATGGTTGCTTCGTTATGCCAGTTCTGGCATTGACTTTGTTGGCGTATTGGGAGATTACACCGAACGAGCAATATCAAAAGCGGTCAATCGAGAAAAGTTAATTCGAATTGCACCTGGCATCGATGTTCAACATTTCTCTAAAACTGAATCTTCTCTACGAAAAGATCTGCAATTGGGAAACAGACCAGTAATTATCTGCGTTGGAAGATTGGTCCATAGAAAGGGCCAAGACAAATTAATTGAGGCGCTACCCGAGATAAAGAAATTTATTCCGGATGCAATTTTGCTAATTGTTGGCGAAGGTCCGCATCGTAAAGAATTAGATTTGTTGGTTACAAAGTATAAGCTTGAAGATTCTGTAAAGTTTGTAGGTCGAATTTCCTATGATGATTTGCCCAAATATTTATCTGCATCTGATTTATTTGCGATGCCATCTCGCGATCGACTTTTCGGACTTGAAGTAGAAGGTCTCGGCATTGTTTATTTAGAAGCAAGCGCATGCCATCTTCCAGTTATCGTAGGAAGGTCCGGTGGTGCCACCGATGCATTATTGGAAGGTGTTACAGGAATATCGGTCAATGGTAGAGATACTAAGGAGATTGCGGGCGCAGTCGTGAAACTACTTGGTAATAAGAAATTGGCAGAAGAGATGGGTAAATCTGGTCGGAAGTGGATCGAATCTGAGTGGAGTTGGTCGATCTGGAGTAAACGTTTTTCTAATCTAATTTCGCGCTAACGGGGGAGTAGCCCGATTCTCCGGGCTGCATTTATCGCCTGGACTCGATTCGAAACCTGAAACTTTCGATAGATTGCAGCTAAGTGAGTCTTAACAGTCGCTTCAGAGATAAATAATTGAGTTGCAATCTCTGCAACAGTATTTCCGGTCGGCAATATTTCTAAAATTTCGAGCTCTCTTGCTGTTAAGCCAATTTCTTTATTTTTAAGAATTAATGAATCGGTCAATTTCCTAGCTGAAAAAGTTAGGGGAGCAACTGTGCTCTGCCTAATTGCTCCAATCAACTCTGAAACTGGAGCAGACTTCTCGATAAAGGCGCTAGCTCCTGATTCCATACAGGCGTTTATATGTTCAGGGAAATTCGAAAATGTCAGTGCCACAATTCCCATTTGCTGAGAAATTGCTCTGGCCCATGCAATTACCTCAAGTCCATTTCCGTCAGGCAAGTGAAGGTCAACGACTAAGACATCTGGATTGTGATGAGGAATCTGGACAAAAGCTTCTCGCTTCGATGCAGCCTCACCAACAAGAGCAAAATCTGATTCTCTTGTTAGTGCACGTCGCAAACCTTCTCGAATAAGAACATGATCATCAACAACGAGGATCTTTACGGTCATGGGTATGGAATCTCCATACGATATGTAGATCCAACGTTGCTGGTTTCAAGAATTACCTTTCCACCTATTTCATTAATTGGTTCGGTTATGCTTTTTAAACCAAGGGATCTATTTTGATTAGGAATTTGACCCGTGCCATCGTCGCTAGCTATAACTTCAATTCCAAATTTGTTCGATATGACTTCAATCTTAAAAGTTTTAGCTCTGGAATGCTTCTGACAATTTCTAACAATTTCGAGGAGCGATCTAATAAGTGCATCTTCTATTTTTGAATCTAATTGAATCTCCGGCCAAGAAAGTTCGACCGCAATACCTTGTAACCTCTTTTCTAGTTCTACTTTGAGATCAGCGACAGTTAAGGAACGTAAAGAATAGATTTCGCTTCGCAGAGACTTACTTGTATCTATAACGGAGAGTCTTAGGGTACGAAGAGCAGATCGAGTGCTGGGCGATATCTGTGGATCTGAAACTAATTCATCAATCGCTAAGCCAAGCGCAACCAACTGTTGCGCTGGACCATCGTGGAGCCGGCGCGCTAGTTCGAGACGATCATTCAAAAAGCTCAGCAATCTCAGATGCGAATTCTTTATGCACCACGTGACGTTTGACGGAGAGTTTCGCAGTTAAGTGACCGCCAGCAATTGTGAAATCGACTGGAAGGATTTTAAATTTACGAATTGATTCAGCTCTACTTACAGCCTTATTGGCCTCATCGACCGCAGTTTGAATCACTGAAATTAAATCCGGATCATTTGTTAAATCAGCGATAGTGGCGCCGTCCTTCTTATTTGCCGTAATCCAACCTTTTATAGCTTCTGGATCAATTGTCACTAACGCTGCGATATATGGTTGATTGTCGCCAACCACAATACATTGGCTAATCAATGGGTGAGCACGAAGTCGATCTTCAAGGACTGCAGGCGCGACATTCTTTCCACCAGAGGTGACAATAAGTTCTTTCTTGCGACCAACAATATAAAGATAACCTTGCTCGTCTAGTTTTCCTAAATCACCTGAGCGGAAATATCCATCATCTGTAAATACTTCCTTATTCGCATCATCATTCTGCCAATAGCCCCTCATGACAATCGGGCCTTTGATTAGAACTTCACCATCATCAGCAATTTTGATTGTGGTTCCAGGTATCGGTCGACCAACTGAACCAACTTTATGTGCTGTCGTTAGATTAAGCGTTGCACCTGCTGTTGTTTCGGTTAAGCCATATCCTTCAAGAACTCGGACGCCAGCGCCTCTAAAGAAATGTCCTAAACGTTCGCCAAGTGGCGCGCCACCTGAAATCGCTGCTTCCACTCGTCCTCCAAGGGCATGGCGAATTTTTGAAAAGACTAACTTGTCAAAGATTGCATGCTTAACTTTAAGCCCGACTGGCACTTTTCCTTCATCCAAAGATCTGCTGTATTCAATCGCAATATTTGCCGCCTTACGGAAAATTGCGCCTTTGCCGGCAGCATCTGCTTTCGCCTCTGCGCTGTTATAAACCTTTTCGAAAATTCTCGGAACTGCTAATACGAATGTTGGTCTAAATGAAGCAAGATCAGTTGTTAAACGACCTAAGACATCACCACAGTGAGCAAGATGTAAGCCAGCTCTAATTGAACCTATCTGAACCATACGGCCAAATACGTGGGCTACTGGTAGAAACAAGAGTGTCGATCCGCCAGGCTTCATAAAAAGATCTGCAGCTCCCAAAACGACATTTCCACATTCAGATAAGAAATTGCCGTGGGTAAGTTGAACTCCCTTTGGTTTCCCAGTTGTACCTGATGTGTAAATTAAAGTCGCCAGAGTATCTGGAGTTAATGCATTGCGACGACGATCAATTTCTGCATCTGAAATATCACGACCAAGATATGCCAATTGGTCAAGCACATTTTCTGTCATGGTCCAGCAATTCTTTGTATAACTTGGAAGCACTGAAGAAACCAAGTCCTTTAATTGCGGGGTTTCGACAATAATCGCAACAGAATGCGAATCGCTTAGAATCCAATCTACTTGCTCTGCTGATGATGTCTCGTAAATCGGAACCGTGACGCCACCTGCAAACCAAATTGCAAAATCAAGAATGGTCCATTCGTAACGAGTGCGAGCCATGATCGCAACGCGATCTCCAATCTCAACTCCAGATGCAATCAATCCTTTTGCAGTGGCTCGAACTTCTGCCTCCAAATCACGTGCCGAGACCGGTTGCCATCCATCCCCAAGTGGACGTGAAACCATTATTCGCTCCGGTTCAAACCATGCGCGCTCGGCAATTAAATTAGTTAAGTTTCCTGCGGTAGCTGCTGGCTCCAGGGCCGGAATGAAGATTTCGCTCATGGTCAAAAACTATCGGTAGAGAAGGTCTATCGGAAGAGGTAACCTCGCGCCATGGCCGAATTCTCATCAAACTCAATATCTATCGAAGCACCAGTAGACGAGGTCGCCGCCCTATTGGCAGATCTGGAAAATTTTCCAACCTGGTCCTCGGCAATCAAATTCGTTGAGGTTCATGATCGGGATGGTTCTGGTCGTCCCACCAGCGCCACAGTCAAAATTGAAGCAGGCGTACTAAAAGATCGCGCCAAGTTGAGCTACGACTATTCGAATTTTCCAAAAGAAATTTCATTCTCTCTTGAAGAAGCCGATTTGATGACAGAGATGACCGGAAGTTATGAGATTTCTGGCGATGGTGATGAAACAGAAGTTACTTACAAACTCCATGTAGAGGTTTCAATGCCAGTTCCTGAAATCATGCGAAAGAAAGCCGAGATGGCAACGATAGATGCTGCGCTCTCGCAGCTGAAAAAGAAATTAGAAGTCTGATTCTAAAGGATATTTCAGCCCAATTTGTTTTCGGACTTCATCCATAATCTCCATTATTTCAAGACTTGCCTTTTGAGTCATCAATGGACTTTCAAGTTTTGAATCTTTAACAAGTAATTCAAATGCAATAGCTTGTTCACGAAGTCCATGGCCTTTGTATTCATTTTTATATTCTCTTGATTCGGTTCCATTCGTTATACGAAGTGAAGTAGGCGAGTAAAAGCTCCCAAAGATTTCAATTTTGCCCTTGGTTCCAACTATCGTTGCAGTGGTTGGTGTTCTTATTAACAAAGTCGTGTTAAGGAGAGCGTGTGCACCATTAAGGTATGTAAAAATCATCGAAGTATTTGCATCAACGCCACTTGGTGTGAAATCTGAAGCGGCGATAATTTGATCTGGGTTTCCCAGTATTAGATGAGTCAATGAAATTGGGTAAATACCAAGGTCCAAAAGCGCGCCACCGGCTAATTCAGGAGCATGCAATCGATAGTAGGGATCTGGTGGCAATGCTTGACCGTGGTCTGCATAGATCGCGACTATTTCTCCAATTTCTCCATTAGAGATTGACTCTCTAACTATTTTGTAATGAGGAAGAAATCGACTCCACATCGCCTCCATTAGTGGAGCCTGATTGCGTTGCGAGGCTTCAATCATCATCCGTGCTTCCTTTGCGTTTACAGCAAAGGGTTTTTCAACCAGTACCGGTTTTTTAGCTTCCAGAGCCAGGATGGCATTTTCTGCATGGGCAGAATGGGGAGTCGCAACATAAATCGCATCAACCTCGGAATGGACTAACTCTTCATAGCTGCCGTATGGGATTGCAGAAAATTCTTTTGCGAAAGTCTCTGCTTTCCCCAATGTCCGAGAGCCAACTGCAACAACGCTTTGGTTAGAAGTGTTCTTCAGATCTTTAGCAAACTGTTTTGCGATTCCACCAGTGCCAATTACGCCCCACCGAAAATTATCTTTCATAGCGCGCTCCCATCGCCTGAATCATTCTCTGGCTTCATCTGCCAAAAGAACGTTATTACCCCGCCAGCTAAAGCAATTAATCCTGGCCAGATTCCTATCCCTAAGAGATCGAAATTAAAGATTTTCACAATTGCAACATAGATTGGCCCGCCAATGACTCCGATTAGCGCTGCGCGTTGCGTCTGAGTTAACGTCGGTAGTTCCTTGTTGTCGCCTTCATATTTCTCCAGTGCATCAATATTTTCGAGTTCGTCGAGATAAGTTGTTGGAGCAGATTGATCCAGCGAGAGATTTGAGACTATAGATTCGAATTCATCATTAATAAGCTCAGTTTCATCAAGTCGAGAAACATTTCCTGACAATACCTCTTGAATGAAAGTCACGCTTTCTTCAATCAGAAGCGGTAAGTCATAATCTAGAGCTACATTGTGAAACGAGCGCTCAAAGATAACTTCGCGTATGTCAACAGAGGAAACGTTATCGATGACCAACTCCGAAAATTTTGGGTTAACTACATGGTCATTAATTGAGTACCCAATCATTAAGGGCTGATCGATTAGATGTAAGTCGCGTTGAACTATTCGCCATAGTTTTTGTAAAGAGTGCAAGGCATGTAGAGGTGTGCGCCCATAACTATGGCGCGGGGGATTAGGAGCTGCAACATCTGTACCGCGACCTTTCACCGATGGTAAGAAATACTTCAGAAATGGAATTAGACGCATTATTAATCTATCGTCGCCAATCGAGGGATTAACAAGTAATAATCCTTCAATTTCGTCTTTGTAAATCGTTGCAAGTCGCAAGGAAAGTGCGCCACCCATTGAGAAACCGGCAACAAAAACTCTTTTGTACCTAGATTTTAAATCTCTAAAATTATTTTCGACTTCTGAAAACCATTCTTCCCATCGAGTTTGATTCATTTCATTCCATGTGGTCCCGTGGCCTGGTAGTCGTGGAACCAAAACTGTAAATCCAGATTCATTAAGAGCTTGCGCCCATGGTCTTACCGATACTGGAGATCCCGAGAAGCCATGAATGACGAGAACTGCTATCGGGCCACCAGTTAACTCAAACGGCTCAGAATTTGGGATGCTCACACGCTCGATTTTGTCACAGGTTTCATCTCGTGGCATCGAGCCTCTAAATTAACCCTATGGCAATTCGCAGAAGATCCTCTCTGGCCAAGAGTGACAAAGTTGCTTACGGATTGCTCAAATCCTTCTTAACACCTGTTCTGACTCTGCTCTTTCGTCCAAAGGTAAAGGGTTTGCGTAATGTTCCCTCGCAAGGTCCGGTAATTATTGCCTCTAATCATCTTTCCTTTAGCGATTCCATATTTATGCCACTTGTTGTGCCACGCAAAGTGACCTTCTTGGCCAAGAGTGAATATTTCACTTCTCCCGGACCGAAAGGGTTGTTAAAAAAATTAACTTTTATCGCCCTCGGTCAAGTTCCGGTTGATCGTGCCGGAGGTTCTCGAAGTGAAGCAGCGTTACTCACAGGATTATCGGTCTTGGCGCAAGGTGAATGTCTTGGAATTTATCCCGAGGGAACGAGATCTCCTGATGGTCGCCTCTATCGAGGACGGACTGGAATTGCAAGGCTTGCTTTTGAATCAGGCGCTCCGGTTATTCCGGTAGCGATGTTCAATACTGCCGAGATTCAACCGACTGGAAAAGTTATTCCAAAGATTTTGCGAGTAAAGATGATTTTCGGTGAACCGATGTATTTTGTCGGGCCAGAGAAATCAAATAATCCAGAAGAGTTACGAAAAGCTACCGATCAGATTATGAAGAAATTACAAGAGATGTCAGGACAGGAGTATGTAGATATCTACGCTTCGCAAGCAAAAGAAGCGATAGAAGAAGAGCGTAAGCGCAAGAACTAGTCTTACTCTGCTCCGAATATTTCACGACGCTCCGAAATGAATTTGCAGCTTTCGCACGAGGAATCTCGAACTGGGGTTGGGCCTGAGACCATAGAAATGAATTCTGTTAATCGAGTTTGCAAACCCTCAGGATTTCGCTTTATCGGGAACCATGAACTATTCAACTCTAGATTAAATCCAGCATAAGGATCGCCAACAGGTTTCTTAGGTGACCAGACTAGGAGACCCAGAACTGAAACTTTTTTCGGCTCATCATTAACTGGATTCTCTAGAGCAAAAGCATAAGCTTCTAACTGAGGTGAATAGAATTCGCTTTTGTCATTATCTTTTCCTTGGAATTTACAATCAATAACACCGTAAGTTCCATCTTCAAATTCCATCAATAGGTCGTATTTGCCGCGAATTGCAAATGGTGATGGTTTTCCGTTGAAGGGGATTGGTATTGATTTCACCCAGCCGCCTTTGCCAATGACGCGTCCCTCTGGGATATCCGGATGAAGTTGAGAAGAGATTGCGCTTGCAAAGTGACCTTCTTGGAGTGCTGAAAGTTCTCCTACTAATGGAAAGAATGATGGAGCTTTTAGCCCATGGTTGTAGTAAAGCCATAAGCATCTATGGCAGTTATCCCAAGAAAAAGTCAGATCACTTGGGCTGATAAATTCGCGCGCTTTACTCATATGGCGATTCTGCCGTCCGGGACTGACAATTCTGCGTTACGCCGCGGAAATCAAAGTGAAGATTCCAAGAAGTACGATGACTACTCCGCCTAATTGGCGAAGGCGTATCAATCGAATCGGCGATTTAGCCATCCAGATTCTGACGGTACCGGCAAGAACTCCCCAGGTTCCGTCGCCCAGAAATGCAAGTAATGCAAAGGTGGCTCCCATAATGAGAAGTTGCGCTGTTAAGTTTTCAGAATTCTTATCGAGAAACTGCGGCAAAATCGCGGCAAAGAAAACTAGCCCTTTTGGATTTAGCGCTCCAACCCAAAAACCGTCCTTGATCGATTTAATAGCGCTTGGTCTGATATCGCCTTGGTTGACCATATCTTCCGCGTGAACTTTTGAATGTCGTAGCGCATCGATTCCAAGATAGATCAGATAGAGACCGCCCAAGATTTGAACTGAAAGAAATGCTAATTCGCTTTCTTCCAATATTGGTCCTAATCCAAATGCAATAAGAATTGATAGTGAAAACATGCCAAGGGCATTTCCAGCAACTGTTGCTATTGCAGTAGCTCGACCCCAGGCGATTGCTCGAGCGATTGCAAAAAGCACACTTGGACCAGGTGCCAAAATAATTAAAATTGCTGCTACTAAATACTCCGGATATCGCGCTGGTAGCGGGAATTGCATCTTCGGACTCTATCAATCAAATTTCAGATATAAAAAAAAGAGACCCAACCAATTGGCCGGGTCTCTTTTTTACCAAAATTAAGCCGCGCTAGTACCGCGTGACTTTGATAGTGCGTGGAATACTCGATAGCCAACAATCGCTACGACTGTCGCATTGATAATTCCGTTAAATGTGAAGTCGCCAGAAGTCCAAGAAATATCGGCGATACCGATAATCAAGGCGGTAGCAACTACAACTAGATTTGTTGTGTCAGCAAAGTTAACTCGTGACTCAATCCAAATCTTTGCACCAAGAATTCCAATCATTCCAAATAGCGCTACTTGGACGCCGCCAAGTACGCCACCCGGAATTGCGCTTAATAGAGCGCCGAATTTTGGTGAAATTGAAAGCACAATTGCACCCATTGCGGCGATCCAATATGCAGCTGTGGAATAAACACGAGTCGCAGCCATTACGCCGATATTTTCCGCGTAAGTAGTTGTACCAGAACCGCCACCTGCACCTGCAAGAGTTGTTGCAACGCCATCAGCGAATAACGCGTTGCCCATCTGGTCATCCAGATTCTTACCGGTCATGGTCGAGACAGCTTTAACGTGTCCGACATTCTCAGCAATGAGAACTAGAACGACTGGCAAGAAGAGAATGATTGCACTCATCTTGAATTCTGGAGTTGTAAATGTAGGAGCTGCAAACCATTTGGCGGCTTTAATGCCATCAGTGTTTACATCACCCATAACAAACGCGACTAGGTAGCCAACTAGTAATCCCATAAATATTGAGATGCGTCCTAAGAAGCCACGTGAGAACGCTGCAAAGAATGCAATAGCAAGTAATGTAATTGTTCCAAGAACTGGTCCACCTGCAAGGCTGCCTTTAGCAGCGCCAGCAAGATTTAAACCAATGACCATAACAATTGTTCCTGTAACAACAGGTGGCAACATCCAATCAATCCATCCAGTGCCAACCATTTTGGCAACTAGACCGACCAGCGCAAGAAGAACACCAGTTGCAACAACACCACCAAGTGCTACTGCCATGCTGTCGCTCTTAACTGAGGCAGCGATTGGAGCTAAGAATGCAAAGGAAGAACCCAGATAGCTAGGGAGTTTGTTCTGGGTAAGAATTAGGAAGAGCATGGTTCCAACGCCAGAGAAGAAAAGTGTGGTCGTTGGTGGAAGCCCGGTAAGAATTGGCACGAGGAAGGTTGCACCGAACATCGCTGCAATGTGCTGTAGACCAACACCGATAGTGCGTGGCCAACTTAGTCGTTCATCTGTGGAAACGACCTCACCAGGCGCAATGCTGGTTCCGGTTCCGTGGAGTTTCCATGAGAAGAGACTCATGTGAATGATCCTCATTTCTAGCCGCCCTACTTGCGATAGGGATAGAAATCGGGCGTGCTAAAGAAAGAGGGTATGTCCGATGAACCCTTACCTGTGAGTAGGCGCGCCCAAATCTGAGAAATAGGTAACGAAATCACCCGAGCCAGGCTTGATTATGGATAAGGGTCTGCCCTAGATTCCGCTTCGATATATCGAATAGATATAACTGATCGATGTAAGGAGGTGGGCAATGGCCAGATCGCGTTCCGAGTCTTTGGAGTTTGCCCTGCTTGGCCTGCTGACAAAAGATCAGTTACACGGATATGAAC
>CAYRXG010000022.1:0-11057 GCA_964428285.1 uncultured Clavibacter sp. | reverse complement strand
AAGTTGGCGGTGCAAATGAGACGGCGCTAACTGCAATGGGCTTGATGTTATTGCTGGCTGCAACCGGTAAATCAGCACAATTCCCATTACAGGCATGGCTTGGTGATGCGATGGCAGGTCCAACTCCGGTTTCAGCGCTGATTCACGCGGCGACAATGGTTACCGCAGGCGTTTATTTAATTACACGCTCAAACTTTATTTTTGATAGCGCTCCAAATGCACAATTAGCGGTAGTAATTATTGGTGCGATCACGCTGCTCTTCGGCGCAATTATTGGTACTGCAAAAGATGACATTAAGAAAGCGCTTGCTGCATCAACGATGTCGCAAATCGGTTACATGATTTTGGCAACTGGTTTTGGTCCTGCCGGTTACGCATTTGCGATCATGCATCTATTAACCCACGGCTTCTTTAAAGCCGGAATGTTCTTAGGTGCAGGATCAGTGATGCATGGTATGAATGATGAAGTAAATATGCGCAAGTATGGTGGTTTAGCAAAGTTCATGCCGATTACTGCAATTACATTTGGTCTTGGATATCTGGCAATTATCGGCGTTCCGCCATTTGCTGGTTTCTATTCGAAAGACAAGATTATTGAAACTGCATTTAATGCTGGTGGCGCCAAAGGAATTATCTTTGGTGGTGCAGCGCTGCTCGGTGCAATTATCACCGCTTTTTATATGACCCGAGTGATGCTAATGACCTTTGCTGGTAATAAGCGATGGGCAAGTGATGCGCATCCTCATGAATCGCCATTCTTAATGTGGGCGCCGATGGCAGTCCTTGCAATTGGCTCAGTTGCATCTGGTTATCTGCTTTACAGTGGCAAGGCAATTGTCGAGTGGTTGGCGCCGGTTGTAGATAAACATCATCATGAACATGAAGAGTTCTTGCCACCAATTGCAATTACTTCGATGGCAATCGCTGCGGTAGTAATCGGCGTCTTGATTGCAGTATCTAAATATCGCGGTGAGCTTGCTGCCGAAGCGCCAAGCAAAGTTTCCCTTTGGACTCGGTTGGCACGTCGCGATCTATTACAAGATGATGCAAATGAATTTCTATTTATGCGCCCGGGCCAAGCAGTTACATCAACACTCCTTGCAACCGATGAAAAAGTCATCGATGGTGCAGTGCGTGGCGTTGCGTTATCTGCGATTGGAAGCGCACGCGGCCTTCGTAAGTTGCAGACGGGTTATGTTCGTAATTACGCCCTATTAATTCTGATTGGAGCGCTCTTGATTATCGGTGGCATCTGGGTGGTAACGCTATGACCCTGACATTAGTTGGCGCATTGCCATTACTTGGCGCGCTCTTGCTTGCTACTTTTAAGAAGAATCAAGGCGAACTTGTTAAGAGAATTGCGTTGCTTACTTCACTATTAACTCTGGCTGCCACAATTCTGATTGCTCTTAATTTTGAGCAAAATCGAACTGGTTTCCAATTTGTTGAGAAGTACTCCTGGATTCCCGCCCTTGGAATTAACTTCCAATTAGGAATCGATGGCATCTCACTTATTTTGATTCTGCTTTCTACAATATTGGTGCCGGTTGTAATTGTTGCTGGCTGGAATGAAGGTGAAGGCGGAAGATTTAGCCTAAAGACTTTCTACATTCTGATTCTGGTATTAGAAACCATGATGATTGGCGTCTTTGCTGCCACCGATGTCTTCTTGTTCTACATCTTCTTTGAGGCGATGCTAGTTCCGGTCTACTTCTTGATTGGTGGATATGGATCCGGTGCTCGCCAGGCTGCGGCTGTTAAGTTCTTGCTTTACAGCCTCTTTGGTGGGCTATTAATGCTGGCATCGATTATTGGACTCTATGTAATTTCAAGTAATCAGATCGGCAGAACCTTTGATATCGAAGCGCTAGCAACTTTACAGATTGACTCATTAACGCAGAACTTCTTATTCCTCGGTTTCTTTATTGCATTTGCAATTAAGGCGCCGCTCTGGCCGTTACACACTTGGTTACCTGATGCAGCTAAATCTGCAACGCCGGGAACTTCGATTCTCCTACTTGGCGTTCTCGATAAAGTCGGTACTTTCGGAATGATTCGCTATTGCGCAGAACTATTCCCTGAGGCAACTCGTACATTTACACCGATAATTATCACGCTCTCAGTAATCAGCATTATTTATGGTGCAATCTTGGCAATTGGCCAGAAAGATATTAAAGGTCTAATTGCCTTTACCTCAATTTCGCACTTCGGATTCATCACAATGGGAATCTTTGCGATGACTACCCAAGGAAATTCTGGCGCAACGCTTTATATGTTAAACCACGGATTCTCTACAGCGGCGCTATTTATGACAGCCGGGTGGATGATTTCACGCCGTAAATCTTCAATAATCGCTGACTTTGGCGGACTACAGCGAGTTACACCAATTCTGGCTTGGTCATTCTTTATTGCTGGAATGTCATCGTTGGCACTTCCTGGTTTATCGAGCTTTGTCAGTGAATTCTTAGTTTTGGTTGGTACTTATACACGTTATCCAGTTGCAGCAATTATCGGAACTATCGGAATTATTTTGGCGGCGCTTTATATCTTGATTCCGGTACAGAAAGCGCTTCATGGTCCGATTACTTCTGGAAATGAAAATCTGCCAGATTTGAACCGACGAGAAATTATTGCAATCGCGCCTGTTATTGCCTTAATCATTTTCCTTGGCTTCTATCCAAAACCGGCGCTTGATGTAATCAATCCTGCAGCGCAGGCAACAATTACGAAGGTTGGTTTTACTGATCCAACTCCAGCGGTAGGAGATAAGTAATGGCATTTACCCCGCCAAATCTTGAATACAGCGCACTGGCGCCGATGTTAGTTATCTTTGCTGCGGCAATTATTGGTGTCATAGTCGAAGCTTTTGTCTCAGCAAAACTGCGCGGAACTTTGCAACTTGCAATTGCAATCGGTGCGGTAATTTTGTCATTTGCCCAAGTAATTTCATTGCGAGGCACCCAGAGCGCGACTGCTGCGATGGATTCAGTAATTATTGATGGACCGGTTTTATTTATGCAAGGAACCATTTTGGTTTTTGCACTTCTTGGACTGCTCTTAATTGCAGATCACGAACAATTTGCACCACAGGCTTCTGCGATTCCGGGTTCATCTGAGGAAGCAAGTGCGATCAAAGTTGGAAAGACTCAGACAGAGATCTATCCACTCACACTCTTTGCAGTTGGCGGCATGATGCTATTTCCAGCAGCTAGCGACTTGATCACCCTATTTATTGCCCTAGAAGTCCTTTCGCTGCCGCTCTACTTAATGGCTGGTTTATCGCGCCGTCGCAGATTGCTATCTCAAGAAGCGGCTCTCAAATACTTCTTACTTGGCGCTTATTCCTCCGCTTTCTTCTTATTTGGCTCTGCATTCCTTTATGGATATGCCGGAACAGTTTCGCTGGAAGGAATTCATAATTTAATTTCTTCTGGCCCAGGAAATGACATCTTCTTGCTGATTGGAATTGCCGCACTTAGCGTCGGACTTCTCTTCAAAGTAGGTGCAGTCCCATTCCATGCTTGGACTCCAGATGTTTATCAAGGTGCACCAACTGCAGTAACTGCATTTATGGCAGCTGCAACTAAAGTCGCAGCCTTTGGCGCAGCGCTGCGAATCTTTTACACCGCACTTTCTGGCGCAGTATGGAATTGGCGTCCACTAATAACTGCGATTGCAATTGTTACGATGTTGGTTGGTTCGCTGATTGCAATTGCGCAACGTGATGTGAAGCGAATGTTGGCTTATTCCTCAATTGCGCATGCCGGATTCCTATTAACTGGAATCTTGGCTTTGAATCAGAGTGGAATTACCGCTTCACTCTTTTATTTAGCGAGCTATGGATTAACTACTCTTGGTGCATTTGCGTTAGTCAGCTTAGTAAGAGATTCAGCAGGTGAAGTCACTGATTTAAATCGCTGGGTTGGTTTAGCTAAACGCTCTCCAATGATGGCAACAATCTTCTCGCTCTTTTTACTTTCATTTGCCGGAATTCCACTAACAGCAGGATTTATCGGAAAATTTACAATTTTCAGCGCCGCCTATGAAAATGGAAATATCGGTGTTGTAGTAGTCGGAGTTCTCTCCAGCGCAATTGCTGCTTTCTTCTACATTAGAGTTATTGTGATGATGTTCTTTACAGATCCGGAAAGTGATTCGGTTTCTGTTGTTATTCCTACTAGATTTACAATTACCGTTATCTGGATTGCAGCAGTTGGTACCTTGCTACTTGGTATCTATCCAACGCCAATCCTTGATGCGATTACTCCAATCTTCGTGCGCTGATGAGCCTAGGAATCCCCGGGATTGAGGCGAAACTAGCTGCAGAGATTGAAAGCGGACTAGCTTCAGTAGAGGAACTTCTCTCCTCCCACATCAAAGGTGATTATCCGTTAGTAGTTGAGACCTCACGTCATCTTGTCGAAGCTGGTGGTAAGCGGTTTCGACCAATGTTGGCACTTCTTTCATCTTATTTTGGAACAGGTCCAAATAAGAAAGTAATTGAAGCTGCTGTCGTCTGCGAATTAACTCATGTGGCAACGCTTTATCACGATGATGTAATGGATGAAGCGCCACTTCGCCGCGGAGTTCCAAGTGCTAATTCGCGCTGGGGAAATACCGTTGCGATTTTGACCGGCGATTATTTATTCTCAAAAGCCTCTGATCTACTTGCAGATTTAGGTCCAGAAGCAGTTCGATTACAGGCAAAGACTTTTGAGCGCCTGGTAATTGGTCAGATCGAAGAGACCCAAGGAGCAAAAGCGGGAACAGATCCCTTGCAACATTACCTTCGGGTTGTTACTGAAAAAACTGGTTCCTTGATTGCAACTAGCGCTCGTTTTGGTGCCATCTTTGGCGGCGCCCCAGGAGAAATTATCGAAGTCTTAACTAATTTTGGTGAAAAAATAGGAATCGCCTTTCAATTAGCAGATGATGTAATTGATATTGCAAGTGATTCAAATCAATCTGGAAAAACGCCGGGAACAGATTTGAAAGAAGGAGTTCCAACTCTTGTCACGCTACAGATTATGCGATCAAACGATTCCAAAGATGCAGCGCTTCGAGAAAAATTAAGTAAACCAGTACCAGAGAATGAAGTAGCTTCAGTTATCGCAGAGCTACGTGGCCACCAAGCCCTTGTCGATGCGAAACGCTATTTACATGCGTTAGCCGGTGAAGCGAAAGAATTGCTGAGAGATTTACCTGCAAATAATTCGAGGGCGGCGTTAGAGAGCCTTTGCGACGCCATCGTCGATCGCACGGTTTGATTTAATCAAATCTCTACTTAAGAATGCTAGCGCGCTCCAGATAAAGGCAAATCCCAATAATTTTGCAGGAGCCATATCTTCATTATTAATAAAGACGCCGATGATAAACATCATGGTCGGGGTAATGTATTGAAGTAAACCGACCGTGCTTAGCGGTAGGCGAGTAGTTGAACCATTAAAAAGCAGAAGCGGTGCGACGGTGGCAAAACCTGCGCCCAGTAAGAGAATCGTTAAACCAGTATCTTTTCCAAAGACGGCAGTGCCAGCTCTTTCAATTGCAATTAAATAAACCAAGTTTGGAATGAATGCAAAGAGCGCTTCCATAGTCAAAGTTTCCAGCGCACCTAAATGAAGTTTCTTCTTGATCAAGCTGTAGCAAGCCCAAGAAGTTGATAAAACAAGAGCTACCCAAGGAACTGCGCCATAACCAAGAGTTAGTACAAGTACGCCAATAGCGGCAAGACTTACTGCAACTTTCTGTAAAGTCCTTAGTCGTTCGTGAAGTAGAAATACCCCAAGTGAAACATTTATAAGTGGCGTGATGTAATAACCAAGAGCTGCATCAACAACGCGATCTACGGTGACCGCCCAGATGAAGACTCCCCAATTGAGCATTAATACTCCGGAGGCAAGAAATAGCAGTGCCAGAGTTCGGCGAGCTTTCACCATTTGATAGCCGCTCTTGATCTGTTTTCTTAGCGCTAATAAGAATAAACAAAGTACTAGCGACCAAATTCCGCGATGCGCCAGAATTTCAAAGGCACCAGCTTCTTCAACGAGTTTCCAATAAAGAGGTAACAGGCCCCAGAGAAGATAAGCACCTAAGCCATAAAGTAAACCAGTGCGGTAACGGCTCATCGATAATTTATAAATTGAACTGCAAAATCCAATTTAGCCCCTTTGACTAACGCAATTACATCCTGCAGATCATCTTTACTCTTACTGCTTACTCTAACGGCATCGCCTTGAATCTGCGCCTTAACAGATTTTGGACCTTCATCTTTGAGTAACTTAGTAATCTTCTTGGCATTCTCGGTAGAAATACCTTCTTTAATTGGTGCAAAAATCTTAAATACTTTTCCGCTCTGCTCTGGATCCTTTATTTCAAGATGTTTGAGTGAAACATTTCGTTTAATCATCTTCTCTTTTAAAACCTCAAGCGCAGCCTTTGCACGCTCCTCAGTTTCGGCTTCAACCAAAATGCGCTCACCAGATAATTCAATTTTCACACCCGTATCTTTGAAATCAAATCGAGTTGTGACCTCTCTGGAGGCTTGATTTAAAGCGTTATCAAGCTCCATCCGATCAACTTTTGAGACGATATCGAAACTGCTATCTGCCATTGGGCTACCGTACCGCGCGGATTTTATGGTTGGAAATTAGCCCGTTAGAATGGTCTAGATTCGATAAATAGGAGAAATATGAATAACGAGATGCTCCAACAGATGAAGTCCGGTAAAGGTTTTATCGCCGCCCTCGATCAAAGTGGAGGCAGCACGCCAAAGGCGCTTCTGCAATACGGTCTTGACGAAAGCTCTTATTCAAATGAATCTGAAATGTTTGATCGCATTCACGAAATGCGTTCACGTTTAATTAAGTCACCATCTTTTAACGGAAACCGAGTTATTGGTGCAATTCTTTTTGAAATGACAATGGAACGAACCATTGACGGCATTGGTACTGCTGAATATCTATGGAGCAAAAAGCATGTTGTGCCATTCCTTAAAGTAGATAATGGCTTGGCTGCTGAAGCAGATGGCGTCCAACTAATGAAGCCAATTCCAGAGTTGCAAGCACGAATTGCTGCTGCAAATAAGCATGGAGTATTTGGTACCAAGATGCGATCCGTTATTAACCTGGCAAATCCAGCGGGCGTCGCAGCAATTGTTAAACAGCAATTTGAAATTGGTAAAGAGATTATTGCTGGCGGATTGGTTCCGATTATTGAGCCAGAAGTAAATATCAAGAGCCCGGAGAAAGCTGAAGCAGAAAACTTGCTCAAGAAATCTCTGATTGAGCATGCCGATAGCCTTTCTGGCGATCAGAACATCATGCTTAAGTTAACAATTCCAACAACCACTAATCTTTATCAAGAACTTGTCTCACATCCTCGAGTTGTTCGCGTCGTGGCACTTTCTGGTGGATATTCCAGAGAAGATGCAAATAAGTTACTTGCACAAAACAACGGTGTGATTGCTAGCTTCTCTCGTGCACTTGTTGAAGGCCTAACTGCACAACTTAGCGATGCAGATTTCGATAAGGCACTGGATGCTTCAATTCAGAGCATCTATGAGGCATCAATTAAGTAATTTGTTAGCGCATGGGTAACCTTGTTACCCTACGAAGCTCAGGTGGGTTGCCCGAGCGGCCAATGGGAGCGGACTGTAAATCCGCCGGCTATGCCTTCAGTGGTTCAAATCCACTACCCACCACAAATATTTTTGACTAGAAAAAAGAAAAGATAAAAATGTATCCAATCTCCCAATGCTCACTTGAACTTGTGGAGCAGGCTGCATCCAAGCTGCGAAGTGGCGCGGTGGTCGCATTTCCAACCGAAACTGTTTACGGATTAGGTGTTGATGCAGAAAATGAGAGCGCTGTTGCGCGGATGTATCAAATCAAAGGTAGACCAGCTGATCATCCAGTAATAGTTCATATTGCCGATATAAATGAGGTCAGCTATTGGGCAAAAGATATTCCAGAGTATGCAATTGCCTTGATGCGAAAGTTTTGGCCCGGTCCGATGACTTTGATTTTGCCTCGCAGCGATAATGCAAAAGATTTCGTAACCGGGGGACAAGATTTTGTTGGAGTCAGAATTCCTGCAAATTCTGTTGCGCTTAATTTGTTGCGGTCCTTTACACGTTTTGGTGGCCATGGCGTCGCAGCTCCAAGCGCAAATAGATTTGGTTCGGTTTCACCGACTTCAGCGAAGGATGTTGCGATAGAACTTGGTGACTTATTGGCAAAAGAAGATTTGATTTTAGATGGTGGAGATTGTGAAATTGGAGTTGAATCAACAATTATTGATTGCAGCCGCGCCCTACCGCGAATTCTGCGGCTTGGTGCAATAACCGAAGCGATGATTAAGGAAGTTTCACCGATTGATTTAGATAATGATTTAACTGAGATTCGCGTCTCTGGATCATTGACTCGACATTATTCACCGCGCGCAAAAGTAGAGATTGAGGCGCAAGTAAATAAGGGTGATGGCTTTATTGCCCTTAGCGATATCCAAACTCCAACCGGAGCAATTCGACTTGCAGCACCGGAATCGATAAATGATTACGGCAGAATTCTCTATAGTGCGCTACGCAGTGGTGATACGCAAAACCTAGCGCGCATTGTCGTAATTCCACCGCAGGGCGATGGATTGGCTGCTGCAATTAGAGATCGAATATCTAGAGCAAGTGCCTAGGTAAAAGACAGTAATTCTTAAGGAAAAAGAGGATAGATTTACCTAATGAGAAAATTCATTGCTCCGCTTACTGCGCTATTTCTTGCCATCGGTTTAATCGCTAATCCTGCAAATGCGGCAACACAGAATCGTCATGTAACTGTGACGGGTGTTGGAACTGCGATGGTCACACCGGATGCAGTTCGATTCTTCGCCTCGGTTTCTACCCTTGGTGCAACCAATAAGGCGGCGCTAGCGGCCGCAACAAAGAGCGCTAATGCAGTTCGCGAAGCGCTAAAAGCAAATGGCGTTGCAGTTAAAGATATAAAGACTTCGTCATTAACTGTTTATCCCGAATATAACTACAACCAGAATGTTTCAGAGCTAGTCGGTTACCGAGCAACCCAATCTTTTACTGTTGTTATTCGTAAAGCAGATAACGCAGGAACTGTGATTGATGCGGTGGTTGATGCAGGTGGCGATGCGTTACAAATTAACGGGGTAGCGCCATTTCTAGTAAATGGATCTGCGGCAACGCAAGAAGCTCGCAAGGCTGCTGTTGCTGATGCTAAAGATCGCGCTAATTCCTATGCCAAACTCTTAGGAACTCGCCTTGGCCGAGTCTTATATTTAACAGAAGCTAGCGCGCCTTCCTATAACTTCCCAATCTTGGGAGTTGAGAAGGCTGCTGATGCTACGCAGATTGATTTAGGAGAAACTGAAGTTACCGTAACGGTTACGGTTCGTTGGTCGCTAAATTAAATTTGATTTATTAAAGCAAGGTAATCAGCTGCAACTGAGGATTTGGCTTTAGGTTCAATTAATTTACTTTCGCCAATCTGCCAATTCGGTAATTTTCCAGTAAGTGCCCATGCTGCCTGACGAGCTGCGCCATCTGCAACATATTCACCTATTGGTGGAATTGTGATGGGTGCGTTAAACATCTCTGCAGTGATTGCTTGCACCGCCGGATTTTTTGCAGCTCCGCCGATTAAAAGAATTCGCTTTGGGGTAAATCCACTCTTTTTAAGTGCTTCTGCGGCAAAGACCATTCCACCAACGACGCCTTCTATTGCAGCGCGGGCCATATTTTCTCGAGTGAAATTTTGATGCGTCATACCTTGGAAATTAGCTCTGGCATTTGGTCGATTTGGGGTGCGTTCGCCATCAAAGTGAGGAAGCAAGCGCAATCCTCCAGCGCCACTTGGTGCAGAAAGTGCAAGCTCGCTAAAAGTATCTAGTGAGACTCCCAATGTATCTGCAATAGTTGCAAAAACTTTTGCGGCATTTAAGGTGCATGCAAGGGGTAAGAAATTACCGGTTGCATCAGCAAAACCTGCAATCTCACCACTTGAATCATGAGTTGAATCTGCAGAGACTGCAAAAGCAGTTCCGCTTGTGCCTAATGAAATTACTAAATCGCCAACAGATGCTCCAAGTCCGAGGGCTGCGCCTGCGTTATCTCCTGCGCCTGCTGCAATTGGAATTCCAGATTTACTTTCTGCGCCAAATTGATCCGGCGCAATAACTTTTGGCAAGAATACTTCTGCATTATTTTTCATTGCCTTAGCAAAGATATCTCTTTGATATTCATTCTTTTTACTATCGAAATAACCGGTTCCTGATGCATCAGAGCGATCAGTAAACAAATCTGTAATCGAATCTGAGCCAGTTAATTTCCAAGATAGCCAATCATGGGGCAGTGCAATTGCGGCAACTTTTTTGGCATTTTCAATTTCGTTTTCGGCGAGCCAGCGAACTTTGGAAGCCGTAAATGATGCAACTAACTTTGAACCAGTTCGAAGGTGAATATCTGGAATCTCTTCATTAAGAGCTTTTGCCGCCAAATCAGAGCGCGTATCGTTCCAGAGAAGGGCATCGCGGATCACAGCGCCAGTTGCATCTAGCGCCACCATGCCATGTTGTTGGCCAGCAATTGAAATTGCATCGTAAGGCTCTTTAATTTCAGCAAGAGCATCGGTAAGTGCCTGCCACCATGCTTGTGGCGCAACTTCAGTCCCATCTGGATGTGATCGTGAAGCAGTGGCAATTAATTCACCAGAATCGGCATCGCGAAGTACAACTTTTACCGATTGCGTCGATGAATCAACGCCGATTACTTTTGCCATCAGCGGCTAGAAAACACCAATCAAATATTCCAACGCCAATTGATCGAGCTCTTCATAGTGATAACCGCGTTTTCCAGCGCTCTCCACATCGAAATTCTCAGCTGCAATATCGCGCCAGCTCTCACCGGCAGAAATTGTTGGTTGGAGCAATTCATCAACTCCTGATTTGGTAAGCGCTGCTTTTGTTCGTGGATCTGCGCGGAAAGCCCGAGCGCGTTCTTGCAGAATCAAATAGGTACGCATATTCGCTGTTGCAGATGCCCA
>CAYRXG010000021.1:0-11127 GCA_964428285.1 uncultured Clavibacter sp. | reverse complement strand
GGCGACGACGCTTTGGAGCTGCCTTAGCAGCTGCCTTCTTACGACGTTTTGCCACTTGTGTTCCTTTCAGAATGGTCCGGATCCGTCACCCAAACCGCTTCAAGGCAAATCGTGACAGTTATTGCGCAAACTTTCCACTATTTGCGAACAATTTAGAGGCCTGCGTGTCGCAATTTACATTTTAAAAAAGTTATGTTTTGTATGAAAAAAATAGGTTAAAACCCCCTCTTTTTATGCGTAAAAAGTGGTTTTTTACAAAAATTGCGAATTTATCTAATTAAGTTACTGATTGGTAGTTTTCGGTAGCTAGAAAAAATATTTTAAATATTTTCCCGTTTTTTGCGAATTTCTGCCTCTTTTACCGCGAATTCGTTGGTGCGTACATCATAGGTTCTAAATTTGGGCATTAGGGATGCAATCACTGCTACAAATCCAATACACATTAAACCTCCACCCACGACTGATGTTCGAAGTGAAGTCATTGCTGCCATGCCACCAGCTCTTGCTTGGCCGCCCAATGGACCCAATAGGTAAGAAAGCATCTCAATTCCTGCCAAACGACCTCTTAATTCATCCGGGATAGATTGATTCCAAATAAAACCTCGGAATAAAGCACTGATCTGATCCAGCGCCCCTGCCAAAACAAGCGATGCGATGACAAGTGCTAACGAGTTTGTTGTTCCTGCCAGTGTAATTGCGATGCCCCAACCCAGTGCACCGAATACGACTGCTCTTCCATGATGCGGATAGTTGCGCATCCATCCGCTAAATAAAGTTACAACCACCGCACCAATAGTTATTGATGAATAAAAGAGCCCCAGCGCCCAAGGCGCGCCAATCTCATCTGCCCAAAACGGGAAGAGTGCCATGGGCATGGCAAGAAACATTGCGGCTAAATCAACTAAGTAGGTGCCCAATAAATCTTTACGGCTATATGCGTATTGGACTCCTTCCATCAAACTCTTTAGGGAAGGAGCAGTCTGTTTTACAAGTGGTGGAACGCTCTTAATTCTCGAAAGGAGTGTGAGTGAAATAATGAACGTTAGGCAATCGACTAAGTAACCAGCACTGGCACCGTAAGCAGCTACTAATAAGCCGCCGACAGAGGGACCAACAATTCCGCCAAACTGCCAACGCAAACTCATCAACGCACTAGCACTTGGTAAGTCCGAGTGGCTAACTAGGCGAGGCAAAATTGCTTCTTGACTTGGTCTTTTCAGTCCACTTAGCGCTGCGAAAACTGCTGCAATAACAAATAAGAGAATGACGCTGGGATTTTCTCGACGGGCATTTAAAAACAAAATCAATGTCGCCAAAAGTGTGCCGAATTCAGTCAACCAAATCATCTTCTTGCGGTCTACATGGTCGGCAAGCACGCCTCCATAGAGACCAAAGATTGTTAATGGCACAATTTCGACTACGCCGATTAGTCCTACCGCCCAGAATGAATTGGTTAATTCCTTGATTTGAAATGGCAAAGCAACAAAGGTGATCATCGATCCGAAATAGGAGAAGAGCCCTGCCGTAAAAATAAGTCGAAAATCTCGATATTTGCGGAGCGGAGTTAAATCAAGTGCGACTCCAGACATAGTCCGGAGTTTAATTCAGTTTCTTAGTGGAAAGTCTCTGATTCATTTGGAAAGGAGCCACTTTCGATATCGGCAATCCATTCCTGAACGGCAGTTTTCATCTCGTCGCGAAGGTTTCGATACTTACGAGCAAATCTTGGGGCCTTTGGAGTTAGTCCCATTAAATCAGTCCAGACCAAGACTTGTGCATCGCAATCTTTGCCTGCACCAATTCCGATTGTAGGAATCGAAATCGCCTCTGAAATCTGCTGGGCTAGTTCTGCTGGAATCAATTCCAGAACGATGGCAAAACAGCCAGCTGCTTCTAGCGCCTTTGCATCTTCAATAATCTTCTGACCATCATTTCTGCCTTGTACTTTGAAACCTCCGAGCGCATTTACCGATTGCGGCGTTAAACCAATATGGCCCATCACTGGAATTCCGAATTTGACCAGAGCATTAACTTGCTCGGCAACTCTGACTCCGCCCTCTAGTTTTACTGCCTGAACTTTCGCTTCCTTCATAAAGCGGATTGCAGTTTCTAGAGCTTGCTCCTTACTTAGTTCATAAGAGCCAAAAGGCAGATCTGCAACAACAAGGGCAGATTTCGAGCCACGTACAACTGCTCTTGCTAAAGGAATCAACTCATCGACAGTAACTGGAACCGTATTCTCTTCGCCAAGAAAATTATTTCCGGCGCTATCTCCGACCAGTAAAACGGGAATGCCTGCTTCATCAAAAATGGCAGATGTGACGCTGTCATATGAAGTGATAACTGCCCAGCGCTTGCCTTCCTTCTTCCAGGCAGCCAAATCCGAAATGCTAAATCTTTTCATTTTTCCTTCCTCGAAGCCGTTAGGTCCCCGGGATGTGCAATTTAATTCTATAGGTACTCTTGAACCGTGCCTATTTCAGATTTGGTAACGCTGCGGGTAGCAGCAGCGCAGATCAACCCGTTGGTGGGGGATATTTCAGGGAACTCCAAATTGATATTGGCGAGCGCAGCCGCGGCAAGTAAAGCAGGAGTTCAAGTACTCGTTTTTCCAGAAATGATTGTAACTGGATATCCAGTAGAAGATTTAGCTCTGCGCCGATCCTTTAGTGAAGCGGCAAAAAATGCAGTTGAAGAAATTGCTGTGGAGTTAACCAAAGTTGGCGCTGCGGATATGTTGGTTGCAGTTGGATATCTTGATCATAAAGTTAAACCATTAAATGCATTGGCGTTAATCCACCAAGGCAAAGTTGTGGCTAGATACTTTAAACGCCACTTACCAAACTATGGCGTTTTCGATGAATTTCGAAATTTTGAGTCTGGCGATGGAACTATGGTTGTTCGATTTAATGGAGTCGATATCGCTGTTGCAATCTGTGAAGATATTTGGCGCAAAGAAGGCCCGATGGCCGAGCTTGCCCTGAGAAAACCTAATTTGCTGCTGGTACCCAACGGCAGTCCTTATGAACGGGCTAAAGATGACACTCGCCTGGAATTGCTAAAAGAGAGAGCCAATCAAGTAGGGACATCAATCATTTACGCAAATATGGTTGGTGGCCAAGATGATTTAGTTTTTGACGGAGACTCAATAATTCTCTCAGCTGCTGGCAAGGTAATCGCACGTGCGCCGCAATTTAAAGAAGATCTATTGATTACTGATTTAGAGACAGAAGTAGGAACTGGAAAACCAGACCTAATAATTTCCGAGAATGCAAAGGTTCCAAGTGGGGAATTGCCAAAGTTATCTACCTTCGATTTAAGCGACGAAGCCGAAATATGGGAAGCTCTCACACTTGGTCTTGCGGATTACGTTAAGAAAAATAATTTGAAGTCAGTAGTTATCGGGCTATCTGGCGGAATTGATTCAGCGCTAGTTGCAACCTTGGCAGTAGATGCACTTGGCAAAGAAGCAGTTTTTGGTGTTTCAATGCCGAGCAAGTATTCCTCTGATCATTCAAAGAGTGATGCAGCTGAGTTGGCGAAAAATTTAGGTATTGCCTTTCGAACTATTGAGATAGAACCAGCGGTCAGCGCCTATCTACATATGACAAAGTTAGAAGGAGTCGCAGAAGAGAATGTCCAGGCTCGAGTTCGCGGAACTTTGTTGATGGGAATTTCAAATCAAGAAGGGCATTTAGTTTTGGCTACAGGAAACAAATCAGAACTGGCCGTCGGATACTCAACTTTGTATGGAGATGCAGTAGGCGGATTTGCACCGATTAAGGATCTTTTCAAAACAGATGTTTGGCGATTAGCCAGATGGCGAAACACTAAGTTCGGAAAAGACTCGCCGATTCCAGAAAGTTCGATTACTAAGGAGCCGAGCGCAGAACTGCGACCGGGTCAAACTGATCGCGACTCACTTCCTGACTATTTAGTTTTGGATCAAATTTTGAGTCTCTATATTGATCAAGGTGGAGATGCCTCAGCAATCATCAAGAGCGGATTTGATAAATCTTTGGTTGAAAAGGTGATCAAGATGGTAGACGGAGCTGAATACAAACGACGTCAATATCCACCTGGAACGAAGGTAAGTAAGGTCGCTTTTGGAAAAGACAGACGCCTGCCAATGACTTCACGTTGGCGTGAAGGTAGTTAATGCAAATCATTTGCGATTAGCGCAAATATAAAACCTAAGTAAAATTCTCGCTATGTCAAAGAACGTTAACTGGCTCTTCACTCGCCGACGCGTTATTGACTTCGGTCGCGCCAATTCTTGTGGCTGCTGTTAAATCTCTATTTTTCGCTAGAAGTAAATCATCTAAAACAAATTTAAAAAACGAATTATTGAGAATGGAGAGATTGTGAAGATTTATAACAATATAACCGAGATTTTTGGTAACACCCCTCTGGTAAAACTAAATCGGATTACCGATGGATCTAGTGCGACGGTCCTAGCAAAACTGGAGTTTTACAATCCAACTAGCACGGTCAAAGACCGAATCGGAATCGCCATGGTCGATGCAGCAGAAAAAAGCGGACAATTAAAACCTGGCGGAACGATTGTTGAGGCAACATCAGGTAACACTGGAATTGCACTTGCTATGGTCGGTGCTGCGCGTGGTTACAAAACAATTCTGACAATGCCAGATTCGATGTCAAAAGAACGCCGAGCTCTACTTCGTGCTTTTGGTGCAGAACTCGTACTTACACCTGCAGCTGAAGGCATGAAAGGCGCCGTTGCAAAGGCAGAAGAGTTAGGAGCAAATGGAGCAGTATTAGTTCGCCAATTTGAAAATGAAGCGAACCCAGAAATTCACCGGAAAACTACTGCAGAAGAAATCTGGCGCGACACCGATGGGAAAGTCGATGCGGTAGTCGCAGGAATTGGAACTGGCGGAACCATTACTGGGATCGGACAAGTATTAAAGTCACGTAAGCCAGAGATAAAGATATTTGCGGTCGAGCCCGCCGCATCTCCAATTCTTAATGGTGGCAAGCCTGGCGGACATCCAATTCAAGGAATTGGACCAAATTTCGTTCCACCCATTCTTGATAGAAACGTTTACGACGAAGTAATAGATGTTGAAGCCGATAACGCAGTTTCATTTGCGCGAAGAGCAGCTGCTGAGGAAGGAATTCTGGCTGGAATCTCATCTGGAGCTGCGCTTTGGGCAGCCGCGCAGGTTGCGAATCGACCGGAGATGGCAGGAAAAACAATTGTTGTCATCATTCCATCCTTCGGGGAGCGATATCTTTCAACAATTCTTTACAAAGATTTGATGGATGCTTAAATGATTAGAACTTTGAAGTTAGTTAAAGAAGATTTAGATAACGCGCTAAAGCGAGATCCGTCTGCGCGTAATCGCCTGGAGATTGCGCTAACTTTCCCTGGAATACATGCGCTCTGGGGGCATCGCATCGCAAATTTTCTCTGGCACAGTCGACTTAAATTAATGGCACGGATCTATGCCAATTGGGTGAGAGCAGCAACCGGAATCGAGATTCATCCAGCAGCGCGTATCGGTAGAAGATTCTTTATTGATCACGGCATGGGTGTAGTTATTGGCGAAACTGCAATCGTCGGAGCTGATGTAATGATCTACCACGATGTGACGTTAGGCGGGCGAACCTACACAAAAGCAAAGCGCCACCCGACTATCGGAAATGGCGTTGTGATCGGCGCCGGGGCTCGAATAATCGGAGATATCACGGTAGGAGCTGGCGCTCGTATTAGCGCCAATAGCGTTGTTACTCGCGATGTTCCTGCAAAAACCAATCAAGATGAGAGTGAAAACTTCGTTATTTGAGTTTATTTAACATGGCTGTAACGAAGTTAAGGCAATATGCCGGCCATGGAAGATGGATTAGTAAAGCAGCAAGAATTTGTTCTTCGCACTCTAGAGGAGCGCGGAATTCGTTTCATCCATCTCTGGTTTACTGATGTTTTAGGCTATTTGAAATCAGTTGCAATCGCGCCACCAGAATTAGAAACTGCATTCTCCGAAGGAATAGGTTTTGATGGTTCGGCGATTGAGGGTTTCGCTCGATTTACCGAATCAGATATGTTGGCTAAGCCTGATCCATCTACTTTTTCAATAATGCCATGGCGCTCGGAGCGACCAGAATCTGCACGTATATTTGCCGACATTGTTTTACCAGATGGAAGAGCCGCAACCGCAGATCCAAGAAATGTTTTGAAGCGCACTTTAGCTAAAGCCTCTTCAATGGGATTTACTTGCTATACCCATCCAGAGATTGAATTCTTTTTGTTTAACGAGAGCCCCAAGCCCGGAAAAGTTCCAACTCCAATCGACTCTGGCGGATATTTTGATCAAACTCCCACTTCGCTCGGACATGATTTTCGTAGACAAGCAATTACATTATTAGAAGCAACGGGCGTATCTGTCGAATTTAGTCACCACGAAGGCGCTCCAGGACAGCAAGAGATTGATCTTCGCTATGCAGATGCTTTAAGCACTGCTGACAACATAATGACTTTTCGTCACATAATTAAAGAAGTGGCGCTTGATCAGGGAATTTATGCCTCGTTCATGCCAAAGCCGCTCTCGGGTCATCCTGGTTCTGGAATGCATACTCACTTCTCGTTATTCAAAGGTGAAGAAAACGCTTTCCATCAAGCAGGAAGAGAAGATCAACTTTCAGATACGGCGCGTTCATTTATCGCAGGAATTATCAAACATGCTCCCGAGTTCATCGCTGTTACAAATCAATGGGTTAATTCCTACAAGCGACTGCATGGTGGTGGCGAGGCGCCGGCAAAAATAAATTGGGGTAAAGAAAATCGGGACGCCATGATCAGAATTCCGATGTACAAACCGAAGAAAGAAAATTCCACTCGAATTGAGTTTCGAGCTCCTGATTCTGCTTGCAATCCTTACCTTGCATTTGCCGTGACATTAGCAGCAGGTTTAACTGGAATTGAGAAAAACTATAAATTAGAAAACGATTTAGGTGCTGCCGCAATGCTTCCGGCCAATTTAAGTGAAGCTCTGGTTGGCATGGAGCGAAGTGAATTAGTAAGGGAAACTCTGGGTGAAGATGTCTTTGAGTATTTCTTGCGAAATAAGCGGGCAGAGTGGGATGAATATCGAAAGCAGATTACCGCCTTCGAACTAGACCGTTATTTGCCAGTTTTATAAAGCCCCGATAACCTTTTGCCATGTTCCGCAGCGAAATCGATTCTCTAGCTCTCGCATCGTTACTTGGTGCGCTCCTTCTTCGCTGCCGCGGCGAGGCCAATTAGTCCGGTCTCCTCGCTGCGGGGTTAGTCGGAACCGGCCACAACCAGAGCGAAGGAGAAAAATAAAGTGAGTTTCCCGAAACAAATTAATTCTGCGATGCCTAAGCATCGTTATTCAGCTTTTATTCCAACTGAATTAAAAGATAGAACCTGGCCGGATAAGAAAATGACCAAAGCGCCACAGTGGTGCTCTGTGGATCTGCGAGATGGCAATCAGGCGCTAATTGATCCCATGGATGTTCCGAGAAAACTTGCCATGTTTGATCTATTAGTTCGGATGGGTTACAAAGAGATTGAAGTTGGCTTTCCCAGCGCTAGCCAGACCGATTTTGACTTTGTCCGAAAAATTATTGAAGAGAAGCTAATTCCTGATGATGTTGTTATTCAAGTCTTAACCCAAGCGCGCGAACCATTGATCCGTCGCACATTTGAAGCAATTGCAGGAGCCAAACAAGCAGTTGTTCACCTTTACAACTCGACTTCAACTTTGCAGCGTCGCGTTGTCTTCGCTATGGATAAAGCAGGTATAAAGGAGATTGCGGTCGAAGGTGCCAAACTCTGTAAAGAGTTAGTTAGTTCTGTTCCAGAAACCAAAGTCTTCTTTGAATATTCTCCTGAGTCTTATACCGGAACCGAGTTGGAGTTTGCACTCGAAGTTTGTAATGCGGTAAATGACGTTTGGCAACCAACTCCAGAATGGAAAACCATAATAAATCTTCCAGCAACAGTTGAAATGGCAACACCAAATGTTTATGCCGATTCAATTGAGTGGATGCATCGCAATTTGAAGTATCGAGAGAGCATTGTTTTAAGCCTGCATCCGCATAACGATCGCGGAACCGGAGTTGCGGCCGCCGAACTTGGTTATTTGGCCGGCGCTGATCGCATTGAAGGCACATTATTTGGTAACGGTGAGCGGACTGGAAATGTCTGTTTAGTAACTCTTGGGCTCAATCTTTTAAGTCATGGCATTGATCCAATGATTGATTTCAGCGATATTCCAGAAATCCGAAGAACCGTCGAATATTGCAATCAACTTCGCGTTCCAGAACGCCATCCTTATGGCGGAGATTTAGTTTTCACCGCATTTAGTGGATCGCATCAAGATGCCATCAAGAAAGGTTTCGAATACCTTGCAAAAGATGCGGCTGCTGCTGGAAAGGAAATTGATGATTTCACTTGGGCAGTTCCATATCTACCAATCGATCCAAAAGATATCGGCAGAAGCTATGAAGCCGTAATTCGAGTTAATTCTCAATCCGGCAAAGGTGGCGTCGCGTACATCATGAAGACGGAACATCAATTAGATTTGCCGCGTCGCTTGCAGATTGAATTTAGCAAAGTAATTCAAGCTAAAACTGATAATGAAGGTGGCGAGGTCTATCCCGAAGAGATGTGGAAAATCTTTGTCGATGAATACCTACCATCTGAAGATGATCAATGGGGCAAATACCGCCTTGAGGGATTAACGCAAACTTCTTCACCAAATAAGGATGTAGAACTTATCGTTGAACTTCTTGAAAACAAGAAGCCAATCAAATTACAAGGTTCTGGAAACGGTCCGATCTCAGCTTTCTGTCACATTATGCAATCGCATGGTGTGAATGTTCAGGTCGATGACTATTACGAACATGCGATGAGCGCAGGTGGCGATGCCAACGCTGCGGCTTATTTAGAGTGCACTGTTGATGGTGGAACCTATTGGGGAGTCGGAATCGATCCATCGACTACGACCGCGTCCTTAAAAGCGGTGGTTTCTGCAGTCAATCGAGCACTTAGACAGTAGTAATCGCTACCTTTTACTCCGTGGCGCTCTATCGAGATGAAGCGGTTGTAATCAGAACCCAGAAGTTGGGTGAAGCTGATCGAATCATCACGCTCTTTACTCGCGAGCATGGCCGAGTTCGAGCTGTCGCAAAGGGCGTAAGGCGTACCAAATCTAAATTTGGTGCACGCCTCGAACCAGGAAGTTTGGTTGATATCCAGTTATATGTTGGAAAGACTTTAGACATCGTCACCCAAGTTGAAAGTTTAGAAAACTTTGGCGATGACTTAGCTGCCGATTATCAGAAATGGACTATTGCTTCGACATTGCTGGAAGCTGCTGAAAGATTTACTGCCAACGAGGGCGAACCTGCATTGCAGCAATTTTTACTTCTGGTCGGAGCCTTGAAAGCTCTTGCTTATGAATCCCATGATCCATCTCTGATACTTGATGCATATTTAATACGATCCCTATCTGTTGCTGGTTACGCGCCTTCAATGACAATTTGCTCCAGGTGTGAAGCCCCCGGTCCACATAAATATTTCTCACTTGTTGGTGGCGGTTCAGTTTGTATCGATTGCAAACCTTCAGCTTCGGCAACTCCTGCTCCAGAAACTCTACAGTTAATGTCGCATTTATTGACCGGTGATTGGGAGAACGCTGATGCAAGCGAAGCAAAATATCGCCGCGAAGCTTCAGGGTTAATCGCGGCATATCTGCAATGGCATATCGAAAGAGAATTACGAAGTTTGCCGATGGTTGAACGAGCCGGAAGATGAAGCCACCAAAAATAAGTAAAGACCGAATTCCAAATCACGTCGCAGTAGTAATGGATGGAAATGGTCGTTGGGCCAAAGAGCAAGGGTTGCCGCGAACCAAAGGTCATGAAGCCGGTGAACATGCGCTATTTGATTTGGTAGAGGGTGCAATTCAAATTGGCGTTAAAGAATTATCAGCTTATGCATTTTCTACCGAGAACTGGCGCCGCTCACCTGAAGAAATTAAGTTTCTTATGGGATTCAATCGCGAAGTTATTAGAAGGCGTCGCGATCAGATGCACGATATGGGCGTAAGAATTCGTTGGGTCGGGCGACCTCAGAAACTCTGGAAGTCAGTTAAAGAAGAACTTGAGATTGCGGAAAAATTAACTGCGAAAAACAAGGTCTTAACTCTAAATATGTGTGTTAATTATGGGGGGAGAGCAGAAATAGCCGATGCGGCAGCTGCAATCGCCACCGAGGTTTCTCGAAAAAAAATCAAACCGAGCCAAATCACAGAAAAACTCTTTGCCAGATACTTAGATGAACCAAAGATGAGTGATGTCGATCTTTTTCTACGATCATCTGGCGAACATCGCACCTCAAATTTCTTAATCTGGCAATCGGCCTATGCCGAGTTAGTATTCCTTGACGTGCTCTGGCCTGATGTAACTAGAGAGACTCTATGGCGAGCAATAGAAATTTATGCAAAACGAGATCGCAGATTTGGAAAGGCTTAACATGAAAAAGCAAGCTGAATTCTGGTTCGACCCACTCTGTCCTTGGGCTTGGATGACTTCAAGGTGGATATTGGAAGTTTCGAAAGTGCGCGATATTGATGTGAAGTGGAATCTCTTTAATTTGGCATATTTAAATCGAGATAAAGATGTGCCAGAAGCATATAAATCAAAGCTAATTAATTCATGGTATTGCACGCGTGTAATTGCAGCAGCTCAAAATTTAAATGGCGATGCCGTAACGTTGCCGCTCTACACTGCCATCTCGTCAAGGATTCATTTAAAGAAGATGGATGTAACTGAAGAGCTCTTCAAAGAATCCCTTGCCGAAGTAGGTCTACCTGACTCACTAGCTAAATCAATGACCGATGAATCATTTGATAAACAGATAATTGAAAGTCACGAACGTGGTATCAAATTAGTTGGAAATGATGTTGGCACACCAATTATCGCGATCGATGGCATTGCATTCTTCGGACCGGTGATCTCTCCTGCGCCTAAAGGCGAAGAAGCTGGCAAATTGTGGGATGGGGTTGTAGGTGTAGCAAGCTACCCAGGGTTCTTTGAGATTAAACGATCTCGAAATGTTGGACCAATATTTGA
>CAYRXG010000020.1:4285-11131 GCA_964428285.1 uncultured Clavibacter sp. | reverse complement strand
GAGGCAAAAGCTCGCGGAAAGGTGAGAATGGAAGGCAAGGATTACGTAATGCAAGATGGCGATGTAGTGGAGTTCAGGTTCAATGTCTGAAACTAAATCAAAACATCTTGTTGGTTTGCCAGAAAAAGAGCGAACCGATCTGCGAAATCTTGCGATTATCGCCCACGTTGACCACGGTAAGACAACGCTTGTTGATGCAATGTTGTGGCAGAGCGGTGCATTCGCAGCTCATAAAGAGAAAACAGAATCTCAAGATCGAGTTATGGATTCCATGGATCTCGAACGAGAAAAGGGAATTACGATTCTGGCCAAGAACACCGCGGTCAAACGCGGTTCTACTACGGTAAACATTATTGATACACCGGGTCACGCAGATTTTGGTGGCGAAGTAGAACGCGGTTTAGAAATGGTTGATGGGGTTGCATTACTTGTTGACGCATCCGAAGGTCCACTGCCACAGACTCGTTTCGTCTTAAGAAAAGCGCTTCAGAAGAACTTACCTGTCATTTTGATCATTAATAAGGTAGATCGACCGGATGCTCGAATTGCTGCTGTTGTCGATGAAACTTACGAGCTATTTCTTGATCTTGATGCAACTGAAACACAGATTGATTTTCCAATTGTTTACACCTCAGCAAAAGCTGGTCGCGCATCGCTAAATCGTCCGACCGATGGTGGAATGCCAGATCAAGAAAATCTAGATGTTCTTTTCGATGTAATTTTTAAAACAATTCCTGCGCCAAAGTTCCATGAAGGTGCACCTTTGCAAGCGCACGTTACAAATTTAGATTCATCTCCTTATTTAGGTCGCCTAGCGCTCTGTCGAGTTCATGAAGGCACCATTAAAAAAGGACAACTTGTTACTTGGATTAAAGGTGATGGTTCGCAAGAGAAGGTAAAGATTTCCGAGTTAATGATGACCGAGGGCTTAGAGCGCGTGCCAGTTGGCGAAGCTGGTCCTGGCGACATCATTGCGGTTGCCGGCATCGAAACCATCACACTCGGTGAAACCTTGGCCGACAGCGAGAATGCTTATCCACTGCCATTAATTACCGTAGATGAGCCTTCAATTTCGATGACAATAGGTATCAATACGTCGCCGCTTGCAGGTCGAGTTGGCAAGAAATTAACCGCTCGATTGGTAAAGAATCGACTTGATAGCGAACTAGTTGGAAATGTTTCACTTCGAGTTTTAAATACCGACCGACCAGATACTTGGGAAGTACAGGGCCGCGGTGAATTACAACTTGCAGTTCTTGTTGAAATGATGCGTCGCGAAGGTTTTGAATTAACGGTAGGAAAACCTCAAGTTGTTACTAAAGAGATTAATGGCAAAGTTCATGAACCGATGGAACGTCTAACAATTGATGCGCCAGAAGATTATCTTGGTGTAATAACTCAATTAATGGCGCTTCGTAAGGGCCGTATGGAACAAATGGTTAATCACGGAACTGGCTGGATTCGCATGGACTTTAAAGTTCCATCGCGAGGTTTAATTGGCTTCAGAACTGAATTCTTAACCGAAACTCGTGGAACTGGATTGTTACACCATGTTTTTGATGGCTACGAACCATGGAGCGGTGAACTCCGTACTCGCCCTACCGGATCGCTTGTTTCCGATAGAGCAGGTACTGCTACTTCATATGCAATATTCGGGCTACAAGAGCGCGGCACCATTTTTGCTGAAGTCGGATCAGATGTTTATGAAGGAATGGTGATTGGCGAAAATTCACGTCCTGAGGATATGGATGTAAATATTGTTCGCGAGAAGAAGCTCACCAATATGCGCGCAGCGGGCTCTGATGAAAATGAGAGATTGATTCCACCAAAGATTTTAAATCTAGAGCAAGCTCTTGAGTACTGCCGTGAAGATGAATGCGTGGAAGTAACTCCGATTAACGTACGCATTAGAAAAGTTATTTTGGACCAAAATGAGCGATCTCGAATGACCTCCAAGGCAAAGAAAGCCAACCAAGAGAACTAGATTGCGACACGCGCAAAAACCCTGATAAATCAAGGGTTTTTCGCCAAAAAGCCAGCCATGTCAGTGGTGAACGCTGTAATGCGTTTACTCGAAAGGAGCTGGCTATGAATCTACGCGAACTAGCATTTCAACTATCTGCAATTACTCTAATTTCTGACGCTGCCAAAGAAGCAAAGGATCGATTACGGCGTGAATTCGCAGCTGCGCTCGATGAGGTTGGCGCTGATGCTGCAAAAGCGATGCTAGCTGGCGAAGAAATTGCGAAAGTTTCCCTGATTCAACCGAAGACCTCTGCAGAGATTCTAAGCGAGAAGGCGCTTCTCGAATGGGTAAGGGCTAATTGGGATTATGAAATTGTCGAGACTGTCCGTGACTCTTTCCGCAAACATATTCTGGAATCTGTCGAAAATGTAGATGGCCATGCTATCTATCCTCGCACCGGTGAAGTCTTAGATTTTATTTCGTTTAATTCAAGAGATCCATATATCGCTACTCGATTTAAAGATGGAGGACGCGAAGCATTAATAGAAGCATTTCGAGTTGGCGCATTAAGTCCATCTGAAGTTATGGCAGAAGAGCTATTGATGGCGGTGGGACAGTAATGGCATATTTCAATCTAGAACAATACGAACCGGTTGAAAATCGTATCCGGCTATTCTGGTCAAAGTATCCAAATGGCAGATTGCTAACAGATTTACAGAGAACTGAAAGACCAGATGGGCGAATCGAATGGATCTGCCGAACCGAGGCCTATACAAATCTAGAAGATGTTCGCCCGCAATCAACTGGCTTTGCTACAGAGATCGAAGGAAGTTCTCCAGTAAATCGCGCCAATGCCAGCGAAAATTGTGAGACATCAAGTATTGGTAGATGTCTTGCTAATTTGGGATTTGCCGCAAAAGGTAAAAGAGCGAGCAGGGAAGAAATGACTAAAGCCGCCCGAGCTCAGCAAAATAATGAGCAACATGTAAAACAGGAGAGAAATCCAAATTTGACCCGCAAAAAACCATTAAATGATGGTGATTGGGAGAAACTTCTAACTGGCTTACTTTCCTGCGCTGATTCCAATCAGCTAAAGTCCTGGTCAGCTTTTGCTGCAACCTTTGCGATGCCAGATAAGAAACGTAGCGAATTACTCGCTATTTTCAATTCGCATAAAGAATCGATGGGTAAGAAAGCAGATGTGGCTTGAACTATTTCAAGGTAATACTTGAAGCGAGATGATCGCTAATTCCATAATGTTGATGAATCTTTGGAATTACGTCAATGCTACTTAATTCTTTGCTCATGATGTAATCAAATTCAATATTAGCTTTCCAGGATGGATAGGTAGGACCTTTTACTAAGTCATTCCAGCCAGATAATTTTGGAGCCATGCCCCAAGGAAGGTTAAAGTCTCCTGTCAACACATGCAGACCTGGCAGTTGTTCTACCCATCTGGCAATTTTCTTAAGTTGAATAAGATTCGTAATTGGCACAAAAGATAAATGAGTAGTTGTAACAGATATTCCATTTTCAAGCTCAGCGACTAAAGCAGATCTCGGTTCATCAGAGACGTAAATCATTTTTGGGCGTTTTTCTCCTGGTACTAGTAGCGGCATTCCAAGCGGCGCCTTACCAAGATTTATACGATGCCATCTCTTAACTGGAACTTTAGAAACAATACCGATTCCGTACATCGCATCTGGTGGAATTGGATTTTGATTATCAAAGACAATTTCTTCAGTAACGCCATGCCATTTCTCACCAGGTGTTCCGTACATAGAAGGTGCAAATGCCCAATATGGCGCCCCAATTTCTTCTGCTATTTCGCGGACCTGATTTCCATTTCCAGAACGATCTTGATGAACATCGACTTCTTGAATTGCAATTACATCACTGTTGGCATCGCTATGTAATTTTTTTAGTGCATCACTTAATCTGGTTTCACTAGGCGGAATTGCCATACCGTGCAACAAATTCCACGAAGTAATCGTTAACCCAGCTCTCACGCGAGGAAGGCTACATACTTGAAGCTATTATTTTTAGAGGGATTTTGAGGTGGCTAGTAAGGTCGCCCCATGCTTCTAGACCTACCGCTTTCCAGAGGTGAACTTGATCGCGCAGGACATCTGCGTAGCGATTCTGTGCAATTGGAAAGACTCTGGCAGAAGGCGCGGATTATCGAAATGTTGGGCGATAGATTTAAATGTAAGGAAGGAGCCCTTCATTATTTGAGCGCTACCGAGGTTGTTAACGCTCCTACAGATAGATTTTTTCTAGGGCTAGACTCAAAAGAAGTTCCTTATTTCTTGATTCATCGTGGTGATGCACCCGCAGAATATCCAGATGAATATGAAAGTTTACGAACCATAGGAGCGAAACTAAATTCTCTAGATATTGGCGCCGCAGTTCATTCATTGGCACTTTCGCAGTGGCATCAAGCGCATCAGAGGTGTGCCAAATGTGGCAGCGCAACTATTTCAACAATGGGTGGAGCAGTTAGAAAATGCCAGTCATGTGAAGCGGAACATCATCCAAGAACTGATCCCGCAATTATTGTTTTAGTAAAAGATTCAAAAGATCGAATTCTTTTAGGGCGGCAGAAGATCTGGCCAGCAAAGAGATTCTCTACATTCGCTGGATTTGTTGAACCTGGTGAATCATTTGAAAGTACCGTGATTCGAGAAGTAGCAGAAGAATGCGGTGGCCATGTCATAGAGATGCGTTATTTGGGTTCGCAACCCTGGCCGTTTCCGGCATCAATCATGATCGCATTTGAAGCGATCATCTCAAATCCAGATTCAGTAAAGGCAGATGGGGATGAGATTGAAGAAATAATTTGGCTGGATCGAAGTGAGATAAAGAAGAAGGTTGCGGCGAAAGAATTACTTTTACCGCCGTCAATCTCGGTTGCGCGAGCAATGATTAATGCTTGGTACGGGCCGCAAGCTAAAGCTGAGTTAGTAAGCATGGAGACATGGCGCAATTAGCTGATGAAATTCTGGCAGCGCTAGATCAAGAGCAGCGAGCGGTTGCAACCGCGGTTCGCGGTCCAGTCTGCGTTATTGCTGGTGCCGGTACGGGTAAGACTCGAGCAATTACCCATCGACTTGCGTATGCAGTAGATATTGGAATCGTTGAAGCAAATCGAATTCTTGCGCTGACATTTACGGCACGTGCTGCAGGTGAAATGCGGGCGCGACTTCGTGCACTTGGAGTTCCAGCAATTGCTGCCAGGACTTTTCATGCAGCTGCACTAAAACAATTACTTTATTTTTGGCCAGAAGCTTTGGGTGGGAGATTTCCCGCCCTTTTAACGAGCAAAAGCGCATTTTTAGGTGAGGCGCTTGATCGAGCAGGAATAACTCTTACTAAGTCGCCAGCCGCATTGCGTGAAATTTCAAGTGAGATTGAATGGGCGAAAGTCCTACAGATTCCCAGTGATGAATATGTGGAAGCAGCGCTGGCCAATAACCGCGCCATTACTTCAAGAAGCAAATTGAATCTCGAAGACATTGCTCGTACTTATGAATCTTATGAAAGTCTCAAACGGCAAGAGCGTGCAATTGATTTTGAAGATGTTTTATTACTTACGGTTGGAATGCTTGAAGAGGTAAAGGAGATTCGAGATCGAGTTCGGGATCAGTATCGCTATTTTACAGTTGATGAATATCAGGATGTGTCTCCGCTTCAGCAACGGCTCTTAGATCTATGGCTCGGAAAGCGCAGTGATATCTGTGTTGTTGGAGATCCAGCGCAGACCATTTACTCCTTTGCAGGCGCCACTCCAGCATTCTTACTTAATTTCACAAAGCGCTTTCCCGATGCTGAAGTGATTCGATTGAGCGCCGGATATCGATCTACTCCTGAGATCATAAATATTGCAAATGCCATTTTGCGCAGCGGTGAACTTGGTCATGATTTGGAAGCCGTCAATTCGCACGGTAATCAACCAGCAACATCTGGTTTCAAGAGCGAGAGCGAAGAAATTAATTCAATCGTGGATTCACTCAGATTGAAAATAGAATCTGGAAGTAAACCGCATGAGATTGCAGTTCTTGCTCGAACCAATGCTCAATTAGAAGATTTGGAAAAAGCACTTTTCGGCGCAGGAATTGAAAATCAAATTCGAACTGCTGAGAGATTTTTTGAACGAAGTGATGTCCGAGCCATGATTTCGGCAATCCGTAGCGCATCTGTTCTTGCGACCTCTGATTGGCTAAGTGAGTTACGTGATTTACTTAAACAATTTGGCGATGGCGATAAGTACGCAAGAGCGATTATTCAATTAGCGCAGGAATTGGCAAATGAAGGAATTGATTCGATGCGCGCATTTCTTCGCGAATTAGAGGATCGCGCAGAACAGAATAATCCGCCAGATCTGCCTGGTGTAACTCTGGCTACGCTCCATAGCGCTAAGGGATTGGAGTGGGAATACGTCTATTTAGTGGGCGCTTCGAGTCGATATCTGCCATGGCCAGGATCATCTACTGAAGAAGAGCGCCGCCTTTTCTATGTAGGCGTCACAAGGGCGAAACGGGAGCTCAACCTCTCTTATGCGGGCGAAGCGAGCCCATTTATTGCAAGCGCCGGCCTTTCTGGAAATTAGGTTGCGAGCACTGATGGCCGTCACCTACCCTTGCCGGATGCAGATCACTAGTACGTTGAAGACGAATCGCAATGCGCTTCGTCCTATTTCGGCTGTCAATGTTTTGGCTGCCACATGGACTGCATCAGAGTCAGCAAATTGGGGCTTTACCTATTTTGCGACCAAGTATTCAAATTGGGATTCTGGAACCTGGAGCTCTATCGGATAAGTAAGAGATAGAGAAGGCCAGGGGCCCAGAATCCAAAAGGATTCGGGGCCCTTTTTCTTTATC
>CAYRXG010000020.1:0-4185 GCA_964428285.1 uncultured Clavibacter sp. | reverse complement strand
AAGAATAAACAAAACGAAACCGAGAGATAGGGAAGAGGTGAGGAGAATGACAGTTCTCTTTAGCGAATTATTGGTACCTGGTTGGGCGCAAGGCGATTCTGGAAAGATTGGTCTAAATGCAGTGACAGGTAGCTACAGTGATGGTCGCGCATTAAATCTTCCTTGTCACAATGCATCATCCGAACTTTTCTTCTCTGAAAAGAGTGAGGAGATTGCACTAGCCAAGAGCCTCTGTGGTGGCTGCCCGGTTAAGAGTGATTGCTTAAAAGGAGCGCTCTCAAGAGAAGAACCGTGCGGAGTTTGGGGCGGTGAACTCTTTGAAGATGGAAGAGTGGTGCTACGGAAACGCGCACCTGGTAGACCGCGAAGCGCAAAACCAGAGGACGAACTAACTGTTGAAATTGAAAGCGCTAAAGCTTTAGTTGCATCCTAAGCTAAATGGGAGGGCGTGATCTCGGGAAACCAAGAGAGCGCCTCATCCCGGAAATTTCCTTGCGCGCGCAACTGGCAGAAGATTCCAGTTGTGCCAAGTGTTACGCGATGAATCAATACATATTCGGCAGGAAGATTTAATTGGAAACCAATCTTTGCTGTGGGATTTCGTGGATCACCGACTCGGACACTTTGTTCACGAAGCCACTCACGGGTGTACTCAAAATATGGCGTGCGTAGTGGTTCGACAAGTGGAAGTAGATAATCGAGAACTAATTGCGGATCTACATCAACCTCCGGAAGAATAAATCCATCTTCTTTAAATCCTTGATACAAGGCCAGCGCATCGCCTTCTAGCGCATTACGCAAAAGTCGCTTAAATGGCTCGGGAAAACCATTCGGCAATCTGTTACAGGCGCCAAAATCCAATACACCTAATCTGCCATCAGCTAGCAGACGGAAATTTCCAGGATGAGGATCGGCGTGAAGTAAACCTGCCCGCATTGGAGCTGTGAAGTGGAATCGTGCCAATTTGATTCCGGCGCTATTTCTTTCTTCTTGACTTCCGCCTGCGATGACTTTCGATAAGGGTTTTCCTTCTAACCATTCACTAATGATTACTCGATCAGTAGCGGTGACAACTTTTGGAATCGCTATATCTGGATCATCAAGATAGGCATTCCAACAGGCCTCTTGGGCTTCTGCTTCAAATCGATAATCAACCTCTTCAATAATTCTTGCCTTCATCTCCTCGAGCAAAGGTTTCATCTCTAGACCTGGCATAAATAGCTGGAAAATTTTGGAGAATCGCTCAATCTGATTGAGGTCAGAGATTAAAGCTTCGGCCGCGCCCGGATATTGAATCTTTACTGCAACGACTCTGCCATCTTTCCAGCGCCCTTTATGAACTTGACCAATAGATGCGGATGCTGATGGTTTATCTTCAAATTCGGCAAAGTTATCTCGCCAATCTTCACCAAGTTCTTTAGCTAAAACTTTATGAACTACTCGAGCAGGTAATGGCGGAGCAGCTTCCTGCAATTTAACTAATGTCTCGCGATATGGTTTTGCGATTTCTTCTGGAAGCGCAGCTTCAAATACTGATAGCGCTTGACCAAACTTCATAGCGCCGCCTTTAAGTTCGCCAAGCACTTTAAAGACTTGTTCTGCGGTCTTCTCTTGTAACTCAGCAAATGCAAATTGCGGAGATTGCCCAATCAATTGTTTACCAAAACCAATCGCACCACGTCCGGCAACTGCGAGGGGAATGCTCGCTAACTTTGCACTACGCGTACTGGTCTTTCTTGGGATTTCGGACACCCGCAGATTCTCTTTGACTTATCACCGGGGCGCGAGTTGAAAATTCTTCCGAACCGGCTGGCAGCCAATTGCACGAACAATTGGGATGGTGCTGCCAGCTTCGACTCTGTGGAGCTAGGAAATTCTCTGTTGAGAAATTAATCGATCTTCCAGCAAGTGAAGAAGTTCCAGTATCGGAAAACTCCGCTATCGCTAGAGAGGCAAGTCCGGCTCCGGCGATAGCAAGGGAAGCGCATAATTCGGTGAAATCATTTGGGAAATAGGCGTTCTCAACTTTGGTAAGCGCACCAGAATCTTTTTCGCTAAGAAGTAGGCAGGAATAGCAAGGAGTTTTTCCGGGGAGAAAAAATGGACCGATTCTTAGTTCATCGCCAGATACAAAATCAATAACCAGGATTGGAATCTTGCGATTAAGACTTTCCTTTTGGGTATGAGGATGTGGTGGTCCAATTGAAATAATCAATTCTCTTAACGCATCTTCCTTCAATGGAAATAGCGAGATTTCTGCCCTGGTTTTTTGGAGCATCTCAAGTTTTGAAAGTCCAATATCACCTAGAGAGAATAGTCCGCCAATTAAATCTACGATTTCGACTTTTGCATCAAGAGAAATCAAGTTAGAGCTTTTAAACTCAGTTTGCGAAAAGCCTGATGCAAGTAAATTGGTAAAGAGCGCAATAGCAATTCTTGAGAATTGAAATTTACCCTCGCCAACAATTGAAATCTTTAATTTTTGACGCGCCAAGAGCATTTCTGCCCCGCCATCTAAGGCGCCTTCTCGTATTCCGCATCCGACTGATTCAATCTCAAATCGCTGTTGCAGATTTTCCATTGCTGTGTCGATTAATGCATTAGAAGCTTTCGCCTTGCCTTGATTAGTATTTTGCCGGTTACTTTGCAAATGTGAATTTAAGGGAATCTTGTTATCTAGAATGGATAGCTCAGTCAAGGTAGATATCGCAGGTCCGTACTTTGCCGAATCTACTGTTGGCTCAATTCCGAATCGCAATTCAAGAAGAAGAGATTCGATATCAATACCTGCTATTTGATCGGGAAGTAGAAAATTCCGAAATCGTGATCCAACTCTTAATTGCCCGCAAGGGGTGCGCCAAGAGGAAATTCCTGATTTGAGTCGATATGTCATCGACCAATCATTAATTAAATGCAACTCTTACAACTAAGAGCGGTGAAAATATTGTGGATATTTGGGATTAACTCTTCAGCTGGTAGCTAAGTTAAAACTGGGCAAACAATAAAACTGGACTGCCAATAAAAAATGGGGAGCGCACTTGGCGCTCCCCATTCTTAAGCTTTGGGTTCTTAGGCTTTGCCCAAGATGCGATTAACAGTGGTGCCGCATACAGGGCACTTGCCCTTCGCCATACGACGACCAGAGTCAGAAACGTTTACTGTTCCTTCGAACTGACGCTTCTCCTTGCACTTAACGCAGTAGGCCTCACCCTTATATGTTTCAGCCATCTTTTCCTCCGATCCTCACAGGGTTCTAGTACCTGCGAATGCCCTCACCATACCCTCGCCACACGCTCAAACCATCGCAATCCACGCTCATTTGAGTGATTTCCTGCGATAACACCTGCAATAAGTCCGATTTGTCACCCAATTAACGCTGCGCGCCTGCCTCGTAGCCTTCCAGAAAGGCATTTGCTCGTTCGCTCTCCATGAATCGAGATAGGAGGGCTCTGAAAGATTCGCTGTGATCGGGTATCTCGAGGTGAATTAGTTCGTGAACTAGAAGGTAGTCCAGAACATAATCAGGCGCGCCACTTAACCGATCAGAGATTCGAATAGTTCGATCAACGGTTGTGCATGAACCCCAACGTTCATTCATCGTGCGCCAATTTACGCTGGCCGGTCGAACCGTAAACTCCGGAAGGTAGATATCAATTAGGCGATTTGCCCGATTTAGTAAATCACCCTCACTCAATTTTTCGCGGGCTTCTCTTGCGAGAATCTTCTCGATCATTTCCGGTATAGCTTCTTGAATCTTGGAATTTGAAAGCCTGGCTGGAACTTGGATAACAATCGATCCATGTTCACGATAAGCGCTGATAGAACGTCTTCTTCTTGAGTTGCGTATGACCTTTATTTCGGCACCGCCGGCAATCTCTAAGGGCGGAATTCGGATTTCACTTAATCCCTTATCGCTTCTTCCGCCTTTTGATTCACTTCTTGCTCTTTGACCTGTTTCTCTTTGACCCGATGCATTGCGGGATTTATTTTCTTTAGTTGGCACGACGTGGAGATTAGTCCCGAAGATTTCTTCTTGAATGTAGTTATCCACACGGGCAAAACTCTCTCGACTCACCTCCAAAACTCTATAGGTATACCTGAGTCTTTTTCGGGCAAAACGTCGGCAAGTGAGTTGCTTATTTATGTCTTAATGTCGTAGTTTCGGGTTACGAAGTCCTCGGATAA
>CAYRXG010000019.1:7361-11157 GCA_964428285.1 uncultured Clavibacter sp. | reverse complement strand
GCGATGTGCGGATTCGAGCTCCAAAATCAAAGCCCAGAAGAAGTAAAGACAGGCCGGACTATTCAAAACTTGCCATAGGTTTTGTAACAACCGTAGATAGAGGTCGCAGTCGAACGATTTTGGAAAGTGAAGGAGCTGAAAAGGGCCAGCTTGAATCCTCTCGGGAAGTCACTGCCATGAAAGCTCGCGAACTTGGAAAGAACTCTGTAGTCGTCGGCGATTTGGTCCGCTTAGATGGCGATATCAGCGGTGCCGAAGGATCGCTAGCTCGGATTGTCGAAGTTCTCCCCAGAACTAATTCGCTTTCTAGAACAGTAGATGACATCGGAGCTCAAGAGAAGTTTGTTGCGGCCAATGTTGATCAGCTAGTAATCGTTGTTGCCGCTGCAAATCCAGAACCGCGCCATGGTTTTGTAGATCGTTGCTTAGCAGTTGCCTTTGATCAGAGGATTACGCCGATTTTGGTTATCACCAAATCAGATTTAGCAGATCCAGAACATTTTCTCGATGCTTATAAGTCTCTTGAAATCAAATGTTTTAAGAGTTCGTTGCCTCGTGAGTTAAGAGAAAATTCACAGAGCAATTTACTGCCTCCCGATTTACTAAAAGCGCTCCAAGGAAAGAAATCTGTATTGATAGGTCATAGCGGTGTAGGTAAATCAACCTTGGTAAATTCTTTACTGCAAAACAAAGCACGTGAAACTGGCGATGTAAATCTTGCAACTGGTCGCGGTAGACACACATCTTCGAGTGCCCATGCTCTCGAGCTGCCTGGTGGCGGTTGGATTATTGATACGCCAGGTGTTCGTTCTTTTGGCCTAGAGCATATTGATCGTTCTCGAATAATTTCTTCATTTGGCGAATTAGCAGAACTCATAGAGCGCTGTCCAAAGAATTGCTCACATAATGAAAGCGAATGTGCTTTAAATTCAGTCCCAGCAGGTAGTTCGATTGACCTTCGAATCAAGGGCCTTAGAAGAATTCTGGCGGCAACTTCTGATTAGTCGATGAGCTTTTGATCAATGTCCAAGAGAATATTTTTCGATAGATTATGAATATGTATCCGGGAAATTTAACAAAAGATCTTGCTCTCTTAAAAGAGCTCTCCGATATTGCTGATTTAATTTCTCTAGATCGATATCACGCACAGGATCTGCTAATTGAGACTAAGCCTGATTTAACACCGGTAACGGATGCCGATAAGAAAGTAGAAACTGCAATCCGATTGAAAATCGCAGAAGTTTTTCCAGAGGACCTGATTGTTGGTGAAGAATTTGGTCGACCCGCACAGATCGATAACAACTCGCGATATTGGGTAATAGATCCAATAGATGGAACCAAGAACTTCCTTCGTGGCGTTCCTATCTGGGCGACATTAATTGGCTTAGTTCATAAAGATGATTCTGGAAATGAAAAAGTAATTGCCGGAATTGTCAGCGCACCAGCTCTCTTTCGCCGTTGGTATGCGGCTCTCGGCTTCGGCGCATTCACTGAAGTAAATGGTGGACCAGCCGTACAAATTCATGTTTCAAAAGTCGCAAAATTTAGCGATGCCTCAATTTCTTTTTCGGATCTGGCAGATTGGGGTGAGCGCAAATCCAAGTATTTAAATTTCTTGGATGAGGTTTGGCGAGTTCGCGGCATCGGTGATTTTTGGTCACATATGTTGGTTGCTGAAGGTGCAGTTGATATCGCAGCCGAACCTAAATTGGCGCTTTGGGATATGGCGCCGCTTGTGATCATCATTGAAGAGGCCGGAGGTTTATTTACAGATCTTGATGGAAAACCAGGTCCATTTGGAATGAGTGGAATTTCTGCAAATAAAGAACTACATAAGAGCTTTTTACAAGCTATTTCGCTTTAACGCTCTCTGCTTAATTAGCTAGGAAGTATTAGGGTTAGAACGTGGCAAATCTAGAGCAGATTGATCTCTCCATTGCAGGTATGACCTGCTCCTCTTGCGTTGGAACTATTGAACGATCACTTAATAAGGTTCCTGGAGCAAAGGCAACTGTAAATCTGGCCACGGAAAGCGCACATGTGCTTGTACCTGCTGGAACTTCACCAAAGATACTGATTGATGCTGTAAAAAGTGCTGGTTACGCTGCCAAACTTCGTATCGATAATTATGAGAGTTTTTCAACTTCGCGCAGGATGGGCTGGCGAGTTTTTCTATCGTTTTTCTTAACTATTCCCGTTGTTTTAATTTCCATGCTTCATGGCTTGCATGAAGAAGTTGATAATTTGATTATTAATTATCTAAATGAATTTGAATTACCTCTGCCACTCTATTCACCATCCGGTTGGGCTGCAATTGCACTTACTGCTCCAGTAGTTCTCATTATTGCTTGGCCAATACATCGAGCAGCACTACGTAACTTCTTCCATCCGACAATGGATAATTTAATTTCGCTTGGCTCAATAACTGCTTTTGGATGGTCCATTTATGCAAATTCCACAGGAGCTGGTGAAATTTATACCGAAGTTGGAGCCTCCGTTGTTACTCTAATTATTTTCGGAAGGTATTTAGAGTCTTTGGCAAAACGCAGAGCAGGGTCTGCACTCTCAAAGTTGCTCTCACTCAATCCCAAGGAAGTAATAATTCTTCGCGGTAATGAAGAAGTCAGAGCCCCGATAGAGAATTTAATGGTTGGCGATATCTGCATCGTAAAGGCCGGAGAAAGATTTCCTACCGATGGCTTGGTTATTGAAGGTTCAAGCTCGGTAGATAACTCGCTACTTACCGGTGAATCGATTCCAGTTGAGGTGTCACCTGGTTCTAAAGTTATTGCAGGTGCAATAAATTTAAATGGGCGTTTGATAATTGAAGCAAAGCGCGTGGGAGCCGATACCGAACTTGCTCGAATAACAAAGATGGTTTTAACCGCGCAGAGCGAAAAAGCCCCTATTCAACGTTTGGCTGATCGCATCAGTAACTTCTTTGTTCCAATCGTAATTCTCCTAAGTTTAGGAACTTTAGCCGGCTGGCTTTATTTAGATAACTCAATAAGTAAATCTGTCTCTGCTGCTGTAGCTGTCTTAATAATTGCTTGTCCCTGTGCGCTAGGACTGGCAACACCTGTTGCGCTATTAGTCGCGACGGGTCGTGGCGCTAGCCAAGGAGTTGTCTTACGTCGAGCATCAGTACTGGAACAGGCGCCAAAAGTGGACTTAGCAATTCTCGATAAAACCGGAACCCTCACATCTGGTCAGATGCAATTAGTAAAAAGAGTGATTCGCATTCCCGAAAAGCTCGGAATCACTGAAGAGATTGCACTCTCTGCCATATTTAGCGTTGTTCGTGAGAGTAATCATCCAGTAGCTAAATCAATCACAATATCAATTCCCGAGATGAAGAGTGGTTATCAAATATCCAAACTTCCGATCTCTGATTATCAAGAAGATGGTGGAACTGGAATCGGTGCCCGGGTTAACTTTGCACACGATTCGGTACCAGTAGTCATTGGTTCGCCCAAAGCTGTACGTAAGGCAACCCTTTCCCTACCTGACGAATTTGAAGAAGCAATAAAGAGCGCAGTCGCCAATGGAAATTCAGTCTCACTTGCAGCAATCGATGGAATAGCAGTTGCACTTTTTGAAGTTGGAGATACGTTACGAGCTGATTCTGCAAAAGCTATCTCGCATTTACAAAATATGGGAATTGAAACTTGGTTGCTATCCGGCGATAACGAAGTATCGGCACTAAATATTGCAAATGCCGCCGGTATTTCATCTTCAAATGTCATCGCTCGCGCCACGCCAGAAATAAAGTTTGCCAAAGTCGAGGAATTTCGCG
>CAYRXG010000019.1:0-7351 GCA_964428285.1 uncultured Clavibacter sp. | reverse complement strand
CAAGGGTAGAAAAGTCTTGATGATTGGCGATGGCATAAATGATGCAGCAGCGCTAGCTTCTGCTGATTTAAGTATGGCTATGGGAACTGGAACAGATACTGCAATTGCTACCGCAGATATCACCTTAATGCGACCCTCGCTAATAGCGGCAGTAGATGCACTTCGCTTGGCCAAGAAAACCCTGAGAACTATCAGAGGAAATCTGCTTTGGGCATTTATTTATAACGTAATTGGCATACCGATTGCAGCGCTGGGTGCATTAAGTCCTATGTACGCTGGAGGCGCGATGGCATTTTCAAGTCTTTTTGTAGTTTTAAACTCGCTACGCATTAATCGCACCACTACGCTCGCGCCGTGAATATAACTACTGCGATCTGGTTAGCAACTGTTGGTGGAATTCTTGGACTTTTACTTTTTGATTTATTAACGTCAACTCGAAAAGCTCATGATGTATCGTTTAAAGAAGCCTCATTCTGGTCATTCTTTTATATCGCGGTAGCGGTTCTTTTTGGTGTCTGGGTTTGGTCTGATTTTGGTGCCCAATTTGGAAAAGAGTATTTCGCGGCATATGTAGTCGAGAAATCTCTCTCGATGGATAATCTATTTGTATTTATTATCATTCTTAGTAATTTTGCAGTTCCAACCATTTACCATCAACGAGTACTAATGGTCGGAATCGTGCTCGCATTGATTATGAGAGCTATTTTTATTGCAATTGGCGCTGCCGCTCTCGAAGCATTTGCTTTTACTTTCGTAATTTTTGGAGCTGTTTTGCTCTGGACCGGAATCAAATTAATGCAGCATTGGGATGAAGATCCCGACCTAAGCGAAAATCCAATCGTTAATTTTGCTCAAAGAAAGTTTAATTTCACCGATAAATATCATGGTACTAAATTATTTATCAAAGAGAATGGAAAGCGATTTGCTACTCCGCTATTACTTGTAATGATTGCAATTGGTGCAACCGACTTACTATTTGCGCTAGATTCAATTCCGGCAACTTTTGGGGTAACTCAAGAGCCTTACCTTGTCTTTGCTGCTAATGCCTTTGCGCTACTTGGCTTGCGAGCTCTTTACTTCTTGATGAAAAACTTGGTTCAAAAATTGATCTACTTCTCATTGGGACTTTCCTTTATTTTGGTCTTTATTGGAATCAAGTTAATGTTGCTCTGGGCTTACGAAGAGTTTGATGCTCCAACAAAGATTTCAACAAATATTTCGCTCATCGTGATCGGAACTATTCTGCTTATTTCAACTGTTGCAAGCTTGATTAAATCCAAGCGTGATCCAAGTGCAGTTGCACATGCCGGAAGAATGTCCGATCCCAAATCGGATAAGCATTAGGCGGATAAGCAAGGTTCAAATAAGCAAGGGTTGAAAAGCAGTAAAAAGCCTTTAAGTAGTAGCGGGGGCAGGATTTGAACCTACGACCTCTGGGTTATGAGCCCAGCGAGCTACCGAGCTGCTCCACCCCGCGTCGGTAACGCGAAGAATAGAGGCAAGTAGGTCAATACACCAATTCCCTATTAGTTTCCTACTAATTCAGGAGTTGAACTTGCACTTAACGACGTTGTGCATTTACCGCCGCTTCAATCGCTGCTTTTAATCGATCTTGTGCTTGACCATATGCAGCGAAATCTCCTTTAGCAAGAGCTGCTTGTGCATCAGCAAGTGCTCGCTGTGCGCTCGCTAGTGCTTGCGCCAATGCACCATTTGTTCCGCTTCCCTGTGTTGGAGTTTCTGTTCCGGTTGATGTTGAACCGCTATCGCCACCGAACACTTGGTCAAGAGCGCCACGTAATGTGTCATCAAAACCAATCTTTTCGCCAAACGAAACAAGTACTTTCTGTAGCAGTGGATAAGCAGCAGCGTTTGCAGTTGCTCTTACGTAAACAGGTTGTACATATAACAAACCACCGCCAGCTGGAACTGTTAACAAGTTACCTAGTACAACATCAGATCCACCTTGACGTAACAAAGATAACGAGAGCGCGACATTTGGATTTGCCTCAAAGTTGGAGGCAACCTGTGATGGACCTGCAATATTGGTCGATCGCTGTAATTGCAGAACCGTAAATTTTCCGTAGTTCTCTCCTGGATCGGAATTGACTACCGCGAATGCAGAAAGATTTTCTCTGCCGCCACGTGGCACAAATGGAGTTGTGAGTGAGAATGCTGCCTTCTCTTCTCCAGGCAACTTCAATGTGTAGAAATAAGGAGGTTGAGCTCCTGCATTTGCACCTAGAGTTGAAGGATCACGAGGTACTCGCCAGAAATCCTGACCGCCGTAGAACGCATTTGCATTCTTTACGTGATACAGCGATAGAACATCTCTTTGTACACGGAAAATATCTTCTGGATATCTAACGTGTGACACCAAGCCTTCACTCATCTGCGATCTAGCTTTAACTACTCCAGGAAATGCCTTCATCCAAGTTTGAAGAAGTGGGTCTTTTTCATCCCAGGCATAAAGCGTGACCGTTCCGTCATAGGCATCTACAGTTGCTTTTACCGAGTTTCGAATGTAATTGATTTTCGAATTAGGTACTGCAGTCAATGGATTGTTATTGATATTTAGCGCATCAGTGGTTGCACCAGATACATCAACAGTTCTGGAATATGGATAACCAGCACTGGTGGTGTAGCCATCAATCAACCAAAGCACTCTGCCATCAACAATTGCAGGATATGGATCGCCGTCAATTTTTAACCAAGGAGCGACCTTTGCAACTCGTTCTCTTGGTACGCGATTAAAAATAATCTTCGATTCAGAGTTAATTAAGTTTGAAAGCAAGATTCTCTGTTCTTGGTAATGAATCGCAAAGAGCAATCTAGAGAATAGCGAGCCCATTGGAACTCCACCTTTGCCAGTGTAGGTGTAGTTCTTCTGGCCATTAGGTGAGGCATCATCTGGATAATCGAATTCGATCGGATCACTACCTTTTGCACCACCAATAATTGAATACTCTGGATTATTTTCACCGAAATAAATTCTCGGTTCAAAATCCCCCAAGATTCCTTTCGGTGGAATATCTCCCATCGTAAAGACAGGCTTTCCATCTACATCTTGAGTATTTCCATATGCTCCGACAAGTCCAAAACCATGCGTGTAAACAAGGTGATCATTAATCCAATTTCGATTTGGATTTCCGTCGATATTTAATTCGCGAATTGCTACAACCATATCGCGAAGCTTTCCGTCAATCACATAACGATCAATATCTAGTGATTCATTAAATGTGTAATAAGGCTTAATCTGCTGCAGTTGGCGGAAGGTTGCCGACAAGACATTTGGATCCATTAAGCGAATATTTGAAATTGAATCAACATCTTTTGCTAACTGCCCAGCGCTGGTACGTGTAGTTGCTTCATATTCTTTGATTTCAACTTTATCCAGACCATATGCAGCTCTAGTTGATTCGATATTTCGCTGAATAAATGGCGCCTCTTTTGCAGATTCACTTGGCTTTACTTGGAATTGCTGAATTAGAGCTGGATATACACCGGCAATTAAGAATGATGAGAGGCCGAGAAGAGCAAGTCCTGCAGCAGGAAGCACCCAAGAGCGTCGAATAATGTTTGCAAAGAAAAGTAAGGAGCAGATTATTGCGATTCCAACCAAGATTGATTTGGCTGGTAGCACTGCATTGACATCGGTAAAGGTAAGTCCAGTAATAATTCCTTGATCAGATGTACTTAGTGCAAATCGGTCTAACCAATATGCAACAGCCTTTATCGCAACAATTGTGCCGAGCAATATTGAGAGTTGAACTCGAGCAGTCACGGTGGTTCGGTCTTCGCGAACCTGCGGTCTAATTCCACCGTAAATGTAATGAACAGCAGTCGCTGCGATTGTTGCCAAGATTAAAGTTGATATCGCCCAACCTACGAGAGCTTGCCAAAACGGCAAGGTGAACATGAAAAATGAAATATCACGATTAAATTGTGGATCCGTAACGCCAAACGGCGTTGCATTGCGATAAAGCATCCAAAGTTCCCAGAACCTTGAGCCTGCGGTACCTGCAAAATAGAAAATTGCTAGCGCTATACCAATAATCGCGGCCCGCTTTATTGGTTCAATTTGGGCGCGATAACGTTCTAGATTGTCGGCTTCTAATGAAGTTGGAACATAAACAGGTCGACGCTTATAAGCAATCAAAATATTAGAAACAATTATCAATGATGTAAATAGTCCGAAGATGACAAATAACGAAGCTCTAGTTGTGAGAAGTTTTGTCCAAACTTCGCTGTATTCAACGGATTTAAACCAGAGATAATCAACATAGAAGCCACTTAATGAAACTAAGACCACCGCAAGTACGGTCAAGATGATGACGGTTAGTGGTAACGCACCAATCCGTCTGCGTTCGCCTGGATTTCGTTTCGGAAAGTTGAAATTACGGAAAGGATTCTCTGGGTTATTTCCAAATGTCATGGGGCGAGATTATCTGACCTTTAGCAAGTAGGAAATTGGAAATCATCCGGCGCGCGAAGCACTTCTATTGCTTCTTTGAGAGTTGCGACGGGTATCACCTTTAAATCCTTCGGAACATGCTTAATATCAGGACAGTTATCTCTCGGCGCCAAGAAAATTGTGGCTCCTTTTCGTGAGGCTCCGATCATCTTCTCTTCAATACCGCCAATTGCACCAACTTTTCCGGAGACAGAAATAGTTCCAGTACCTGCGATTGACCTTCCTCTCAGCAAGTCCTCAGCGTCTAGTTTTTCAACAATTCCCAATGCAAAAACTAAACCTGCACTCGGACCTCCGACGCCCCGCAGATTGAATCGAACATCTATTGGAAATTTTGCGCTGGTTCCAACCAAAATTCCAATTGCCGGTGAATTTGGATCTACATCAATTCCGCCATTTGCGATCAATTTAACTTCATATGTTGCCTTAATTAATTTACCTTCTAAGTCACGTTCAATTTCTATTGGGATTACATCGCCAATACTTCGTTCTTTATAAGCGGTTCTAATTTGCTCTATCTCTTTAATGAGATCTCCATCAACAGAGATAATTCGATCGCCCGGAAGTAGTTTTCCTTTGGCATCAGAGTTAACTCGGATTCGATTCACATAATAAATTTCTTCAAATTTATAGCCGAGATAACTTAGCGCTGCCGCAGTTGCTGTTATTTTCGAAGTTGTCATCTCGTCACGAGAATCACGGATTACTTGTGAATCATCAGATAACGGCGGATAGACAGATTCTCGAGGCAAGACCGCGTGTGGCCCGATTGCCCAGTTATAAAGGGTCTCAGCGCCAAAAACTGGTGCATCTGGATTAGTAACAAGTATTGACGTTATAAATAATTTTCCATTTGGCTCAAAACTTTGCGCATCTGTTATTTCAATGAGCTGACCCGTTACATTGTTTGGGACTCCGGGCTTAAAAAATACATAAGGAATAGGTGCGGCAAGCATCGCGATGGTAAGGAGAAAGAAGAAGAGTTTGGCTAAAAACGGCCAGCGATATCGCAACGGAGAGAGCGAGTTAAACATTATTTATCAGCTATCGAATCTTTGTTTTGATCTTTAAAAGTCTCTTGGAAACGTCTGAAATTGCCAACTGATCTATGCGTTTGATTCTCATAGCGGTTCTTCCACTTGGTAATCCAATAGGCGTAACCAATTCCTCCAATGAGGGCCAGCAAGGGAATGATCCACCAGATGAGGGCCGAAACCGGGGCTCCTTCACTACTTGCCAGAATAAACACAGTCGTAGCCTAATTGAGAGACCTCCATAGTGCGCCTTCGGGAAGATATTCGACTTCTTTCGGGTTATTTATCACAGAGTTCACATAACGAGAATGAAGGATTTAACAGTAGATTCTTCACGAGTGGAACTAGATTTGGAGAGCAATGGCGGGGTTTGGATTTACAAATGATTCATCTGATGAATCTGAGGAGAATCGCGATAATTCAGGAAATCCATTTGATTTTCAAGAAGTCTTCAAGCAGTTCTCAGGTCTTGGATTAAATCTGCCAGGATTAATCTCAGCACTCTCGGGTCAAGCATCTCCTGGGTCTTTATCAAAAGATCTAATTAGAGATATCTCCAAAAAGTTTCTCTCGGCCCATAGCGATATCCCGGTTACTTTAGAGAGTCAGAGCGCCGTTTATGAAGCGCTACAAATTGCAGATCTCTGGCTAAATGAAGCAACGATTTTTGCCGCTTTGCCGATTCCAGAAAGCTCTGCGTTGAGTCGGCGAGATTGGATTGATGCGACATTGACAGGTTGGCAAGAACTTGCCAAGCCTCTTGTAGATGGCATGAGTGAAGCCATGAATCAGATGTTAAAAGAGACCTTAGGTGATTCAAGTGAAATTGAAGGCTCTTCCAGTGACTCAATCAAGATTCCAGGAGCGCCTTTCGAATTTTCTCAAGCAACTTTGACTTCAATTATGGGCACTTTTATGAGTTCACTTCTCAGTACTCAACTGGGACAGACAATTGGCTCACTATCGACAACAGTTACCGGCGCTAATGATGTTGCACTACCATTAATGGAACCGATTCGCGCTCAACTTCTTCCGCAAAATGTAACTATCTGGGGTTCTGGCTTAGATATTGAAGAACGTGAATTGCGTATCTACCTAGCGCTTCGCGAAGTAGCAGCTGCTCGATTATTTGCCGGGGCACCTTGGCTTCGTAAACATATAAAGGAATCAATTGCAGCTTATGGCAAAGGAATCAGAGTCGATATAAATGCAATCTCTGAGCAGGCTGAAAGTGCAATGAACTCTGGAGAGATAGATCCAGCTAATCCGGACTCCTTAACTCTGGCAATATCAGGTGGCTTATTTACTCCCGAAGAGACGCCAGCACAGGTGCGCGCTTTGGAGAATCTTGAAACTCTCCTTGCCCTGATTGAAGGTTGGATAGATGCTGTTGTGGCACTAGCTGCCAAGGATCGCCTGCCCTCACTTTCTAAATTAAGTGAGACGCAACAACGTCGTCGCGCAACTAAATCTCCTACCCAACAGTTATTTGCAACCTTAGTTGGATTAGAAGTATCGCCACGAAAAACACGTGAGGCAATGCAATTTTGGGAGAAAATTGTTGAGTTAAGAGATCAAAAGACTCGAGATGAGATTTGGGATGAAGCATTCTTACTTCCAACTTCAGAGCAACTGACTCAACCATTAGAGTTCCTAAAGAGTCGTACCGTTCCAGACGATTTATCTGGCTTATAAATTTGCTTTGAGTCTTTTGGGTGGAACTTCAAAGTTCTGTTAAGGGCCACGAAAGGCCAACTAAAGTCCAACTAAAGGCGAAGTCCCCGGGCGCACAATTCGTTATCTGCCTTCCCCTTGCAGATAAAGAACGGTTATCCGAGGACTT
>CAYRXG010000018.1:0-11576 GCA_964428285.1 uncultured Clavibacter sp. | reverse complement strand
TGGGAAGGTGGCTATATCTGGGCTTGTAAGAATTACGATGGCGATGTCCAGAGCGATACTGTGGCGCAAGGTTACGGTTCGCTTGGTTTAATGACATCCGTCCTTATGTCTCCAGATGGCAAGACTGTAGAAGCAGAAGCTGCTCACGGAACTGTTACTCGTCATTACCGCGATCACCAAGCAGGAAAAGCGACTTCAACAAATCCAATTGCATCAATCTTCGCTTGGACCCAAGGTCTACAGCACAGAGCGAAGTTGGATAACACTCCTGAGGTTGCAAAATTCGCATCTACTCTCGAACGTGTATGTATCGAGACAGTCGAGAGCGGAAAAATGACTAAAGACTTAGCGTTGCTAATCAGCAACGATGCGCCTTGGTTAAATACTCAAGAGTTCCTAGCTGCGATTGATGACAATCTAAAGAAAGCGATGGCTAATTAACTCGATTGCCAGTTGTGGCATCGAATAGGTGAACCGCATCGCTCTTTGCAGTGACTGTTACATTCTGACCAGCTCGTGGTGGATTCTTTGGATCCCATCGCACGATAACTTGAGAACCTTCATCGCTTACATTATGGAATTTAACCGCCTTATCAACCGGTTTTCCATATACGAAAGCATCAGCGCCTAACTCTTCAACAACTTCAACTTGAATTTCAAAACCAGTCGTTGCAGGTTCAAATCCTTCAGGTCTAATTCCGACAGTCACATTGGTTCCCGCGCTCGCCGGAGCAGCTATCTCTAAATGACCAAGCTTGGCCTTTCCACCAAATACTGGTGAGACCAATAGATTCATAGCAGGTGAACCAATAAAACCAGCGACAAATGCATTTGCTGGTCTGTCATATAGATTTCTTGGCGAATCAACTTGTTGCAACAAACCATCTTTTAGAACTGCGACTCGATCGCCCATGGTCATAGCTTCAACTTGGTCATGAGTGACATAAACCGTTGTGATTCCTAGTCTACGTTGCAGTGCAGCAATCTGAGTTCTAGTTGCAACACGTAACTTGGCATCAAGATTGGAAAGTGGTTCATCCATTAAAAAGACCTGTGGTTCGCGAACAATTGCACGACCCATTGCAACTCGTTGACGTTGACCACCAGATAGCGCTTTAGGTTTTCGCTCTAAGTAAGCTTCTAAATCAAGTAATTTCGCTGCTTCTAAAACACGACGATCGCGTTCCTCTTTTGCAACCCCAGCTATCTTTAGTGCAAATCCCATATTTTCGGCAACTGTCATATGCGGATAAAGTGCATAAGATTGAAAGACCATCGCGATATCTCGATCTTTCGGTGCAACATTTGTGACATCTCGTTCACCAATAAAAATAGATCCAGTATCAATCTCTTCCAAACCAGCAAGCATTCGCAGCGAAGTAGATTTTCCGCAACCAGAAGGTCCTACAAGAACTAAGAACTCGCCATCATTAACAGTTAAATTTAATTTATCTACCGCAGGTGCAGTCGTTCCAGGATAAATGCGAGATGCATCTTTAAATACGACAGAGGCCATTTCTCTTCCTTCTCCGGGCAGGTACGTGCCCGACGGTCCGTTGGATGAAGCAAGTAAGCGAAGATTAGGCCAGGTGGGTGGAAGTTGGAAGTGCGCTAATCTTGGGCGCTCTATGGACCCGGATGGTGCCCTTACGGTCGGCGGTTTGTTCCTCGACCTCTTTATTGTCTTTCTCTTTATCGCCCTAGGGGCGATCTTTGTCGCAGCTGAAATCGCACTGATCTCATTACGAGAAGGCCAGGCGAAAGCTATGGCTGAACGAGGTCGGCGCGGAAGGAAGGTCGCAGAACTTGCTGGCCACCCAAATCGATTCTTGGCTGCTGTCCAAGTCGGAGTTACTCTCTCTGGTTTCTTATCGGCCGCCTTTGGTGCAGATCAACTTGGTAATTATTTAATCCCAGTTTTAGAAGATGCTGGGTTAAGCGAAGGCTTGAGCTCTGGCTTATCGCTAATCCTTTTAACTTTAGTTATCGCTTACTTTTCATTGGTTCTAGGAGAACTAGTCCCGAAACGAGTAGCGCTACATAAGACCGAAGAAGTTGCCTTAATTGTTGCAGGACCGGTTTCTGTAATCTCAATAATCTTTAGACCACTGATTTGGTTATTGGCCCATTCTTCCGATTTAATTTTGCGAGCGCTAGGAATAGATCCAAAAGCTTCTCGAGAAGAAATTTCTGAAGAAGAACTTGTCGATCTGGTAACTGGACATAAAGCCTTATCGGAAGAAGAACGAGATATAGTTGAAGAAGTTTTCAACGCTAGCGAGCGTTTAGTTCATGAAATTATGGTGCCGCGCACTGAAGTTGATTTCTTAGATGCCAGCCTCGAACTTGGCCAAGCAACCACAATTGCGATTGAAAAAGCTCATTCCCGTTTTCCAGTAGTTCGAGGAAGTTCTGATGAGGTAATTGGCTTTATCCATGTTCGAGATCTCCTAGATACGCCAGTTAAAAACAAGACCGTCCTTGATTTAGTCCGACCGATTATTTTCTTGCCTGGCACAAAAGGTGTATTGCCAGCGCTCTCAGAGATGCGTGCACAACGTCAACAAATTGCTATTGTTTTAGATGAATATGGTGGAACAGATGGAATTGTTACCCTCGAAGATCTAGTTGAAACTTTAATTGGTGATATTCATGATGAATACGATGAACACGCTACCGAAGTTTCTAATCTGGCAAAAACTGGAGATTTTCAAATTGAAGGTCTGATCTCGCTGGAAGATTTAGCAGAGCAAACTGGTGTAGAAATTCCCGAAGGACCATATGAAACTCTCAGCGGTTTTGTGATGCACGAATTGGGGCGCATTCCAGCAGTAAATGATTTATTGGAGTTGCCGGGAGCCAGAATTAAAGTCTTATCGATGGAGGGTAAGCGAGTAGGAACCCTGCAATTGACGCGGATTTGAGAGGATAAGGCAGTGAAACGGGTACTTTCTGGAATCCAACCAACCGCAGAATCGCTCCATCTTGGTAATTATTTAGGAGCGGTAAAACAATGGGTTGCACTGCAAGATGGAAATGATGCTTTTTACTGCATCGTTGATCTTCACGCGCTAACCGTCGAACCAGAACCAGCTGCACTGCGTCGACGTACCTTGGCGAGTGCTGCTCAGTTATTAGCTCTAGGTCTTGATCCGAAGAAGTGCACACTTTTTGTGCAATCTCATATTGCAGAACATAATCAATTGGGTTGGATTATGGAGTGCCTAACCGGTTTTGGTGAGGCAAGTCGAATGACTCAATTTAAAGATAAATCCCAGAAGACTGGTACAGATCGAACCGTTGTTGGACTTTTTACTTATCCAATGTTGCAAGCTGCAGACATTTTGCTTTACCAAGCTAATCAAGTCCCAGTCGGCGAAGATCAAAGACAACATATTGAGTTAACTAGAGATTTAGCCCAGAGATTTAATACAAAATATGGCCAGACGTTTACCGTTCCAGATGCACATATTTTAAAAGCGGCTGCCAAAATTAATGATCTGCAAGAACCAACTGCCAAAATGAGCAAATCAGCTTCTTCAAATTCTGGAGTAATTGATATTTTAGATAGTACTGATGTAAATGTTAAGAAAATTAAGAGTGCAGTGACTGATACTGGTAAAGAAATCAAATTTGATGAGAAGAATAAGCCGGGAATTTCCAATCTGTTGACTATTCACTCTGCCTTATCTGGAAAATCTATCCCAGAACTTGAGAGCGAGTTCTCTGGAAAGGGATACGGAGATTTTAAGAGTGCGGTTGCAGAGGTGGTTACCAGTTATTTCGAACCAGTTCGAAAGCGAGCTGAAGAACTTCTAGCCGATGAAGCCGAATTATTGAAGATTCTTCACCAAGGTCGCGATAAAGCAGAAACTGTTGCCTCAGCTACCGTTGCAAAAGTTTACGAAGCACTCGGCCTAGTTAAGTAATTACCAGCCAGGCGCAGCGCTCTTTCCGCCATCAAAATCAAAGATCGCACCTGTTGCATATTCAAACTCTGGTCCACTTAATTTATAAATAAATTCAGCTACTTCATCAGCAGAGGCATATCTTCCTGCCGGAACTGCCGCCTTCCAGCTGGCGACACCGCCTGGCCAACGTTGCGCCAACTCAGGTCCACCGATGAGACCTAATCGAACTCCGTTAACTCGCATCGGAGCTAAAGAGTTTGCCAGCGAACGAGTTATTGCATCCAAGGCCGCTTTGCTCGCTCCGTATATTTCATGTCCGGGCCTTGCAACATCTCCTTCGATTGATGAGATATTAATTGCAACTTTTGCCCCGATGGACTTTGCTGCCACAACGATTTCAAATGGAGCAACCGTATTTATTTTAAATATTTCTAAAGCTTTTTGATCAGTGATTTCTTCGGCAGAGATAACTTCTTGATTCGCAGCACAATTTACAATTAGATCTAATTTTGAAATTTGCGCAATCAATTCTTTTGCAGAACCATTACTTAGATCAAACTTAATAGCCTTCACTGAGTTTGGAAATACCATTTCATTGCGAACTTGGGCAAATACCTGCCAACCCTCTTTTTCAAATTTAGCTACTAGGGATTTACCAATCATTCCGCTTGCTCCAGTTACTAAGACTGATTTACTCATGAAATAGCTCCGGAATCTCTAAGTGGGCAAATTCAGAAATTAGATTACCGCGCACTGCAAGCTCCATTCCAGAAAAGGCAGGAGTCAATGCGCAAATCACTAAGGACCAATCACCACTTGGTCGGGCCGCCATCCACGTATTTGCAGGTACGCGATATGTGAAATGACCAAGATCCCTATCAAGTTTGGTTGCCTTAAGTTTGTTATCTTCAATAGAAAAGAGTTCAACCGGTTTTCCAGCAATATGAATCCATAGTTCTGCCTCTTTGATTCGGTGCCAAGCAGAAAAATCTGGAGCAACCATCATGTAATAGATTGCATTACTTATTTCATCTCGATACACCGGTGCCCATAAACCACCTTCATCAGCAAGGGGCTGTAAATCTAAAATCTTGATCAGTTCATCCATTTAGCTGAGAAACTTTCGCCATTACTTCTTTTCTTAGCTCTGCAAAATTCAATTTGGTCGATTCACGATTCTTAATGACTTGTTCTCCATCAACCCAGACATCGCAAACATCGGAACGACCTGCGGCATAAACTAATTGGGCATAGACATCATGAACTGGAATTAAATGCGGTTTATTGAGATCAATTGCGATTAAATCTGCTTGCTTGCCTAGTTCGATACTTCCCACGAGATTTGCAATGCCTATGGCGCGCGCACCTTCGATGGTAGCCATCCGAAAGATCTCTTCAGCGCTTGAATTTTCTGGGCCTTGGCTCTGCGCAACTAGATATCCAGCAAGTCGCATAACTGGCCACATATCTAAATCATTACTTGATGAGCAACCATCCGTGCCAAGCCCAACTGTTAAGCCAGATCCTCGGTACTTGGTTATATCTGCAATACCGCTTGCTAACTTCAAATTACTGCCTGGGCAGTGCGCAACAGCCGCTCTTGAATTCATCAATTTAATATCCGAATCAGATAAATGAACTCCATGTCCAAAAATATTATGTCGATCTAGAACTCCAGAATCATGAAGCACTTGAGTTGGAGTTTTTTGATATCGATCAGCCACATCAGAATTTTCTTTGAGATTTTCTGAGATATGAATATGGATATTTGAATCAATCTCATTTGCTAGTTGTGCAATTTCGGTTAAATGCTCAGGTGAGCAGGTATAAGTTGCATGTGGCATCAGATAATTTGGAATTTCAGGTCCGCCAATTTCCGATAACTTAGCGGGCCAATTTCTGGCAAAGGAGATTCGATCGCTCCATTCCAAACCATCTAAACCTGGAAAATCAAAGAAGATTGGGCCGCAAACATGTCGCAAGCCAGCGGCCACCGCACCGCTATGAGTTCCATCGGGAAATAAATACATATCAAGAGCCGTAGTTGTTCCGCCAAGTAATGCTTCTAGGGCGCCAAGTTTTGTGCCAAGTTCAGCGGTTTGGTAATTCATAATTGCACCTTCCGCTGCCCAAACTTTCTCTAGAAAACCCTGGAGATCAACACCTTCTGCCCAACCACGTAACAGAGCCATAGCAAGATGTGTATGTGTATTTATTAAACCCGGAGCGATTAATTTATCGGATGCATCATAAATAGTTGGAGCAGAGAGGGGAGTCTTAGAAATTTCAACAATTTGTTTATTAGAGATTCCAATCGAATAATTCTCAAATAAGTTTCTAGCGCTATCTACAGTTACCAGAAACCTTGCATTGTTGATTGCAAGATCCAAATTAGCCATAAATCTTTACCAGTTTTGGAATTGCACTTTCGACGACTTGGAGAGTCTTTGCTTTACCTTTAAGCAAAACATCGCGAATATCATCTTCACTAATCTCGCCATCAAAAAGTCCGGCAGCGGGATTAACGATTAAAGAAATTGCTGCATAAGGAAGATCAAGCTCACGAGCAAGAGGCGCTTCTGGATACCCAGTCATTCCAACTACCGTGGCTCCTGCAAGAGCGGCAAACCTAATTTCAGCAGGGGTTTCAAATCTTGGACCATTAAATCCAGCATAAATACCACCGGTTCTAAGTGGTATCCCAAGTTCAGCAGCGCCTTCTGAGAGAGCATTTCTAATTGTTTTGGAATAAACATTAGTCATATCAATATGTTTAACGCCATCTTCACCATCAAAGAAAGTATCGATACGGCCTGATGTGAAATCTACAAAATCTTCAATCAAAGTTAAATCACCGGGTTGCAATTTTGGATCAACGCCACCTACAACATTTATTGCGATGACCGCTTTAACTTTCTGATCTTTTAGAGCTTGAATATTTGCTCGATAATTGATCTTATGCGGGGGAATTGAATGTCCCGAGCCATGTCTAGTTAAGAAGATTAATTCTGCGCCGTGCCATTGCCCAATTGTGATTTCAGCATTTCCATATTTAGTTGTGATCTGCTGGGGCGATTTACCGGCAAGCGCTGGCAAATCATAAAAACCAGTGCCAGCAATTATGGCAATTCGAGTACTCAAGCTTTAGCGCCTGCCATCAATCGACCAATTCGAGTTCGATCTGCATGTGCTGCATCAATTGTTTCAACGATCTGACCGCCATAAATAACCGCGATTCGATCCGACAGCGAGAGAATTTCATCAAGCTCTGCTGAGACCAACAGGACCGCAGCACCTTTGTCGCGCGCTGCAATCAATTGGTTATGTATGAATTCAATAGAGCCAACATCGATACCACGCGTTGGTTGAGCCGCAACGACAATTCTCTGGTCCTGGCTTAATTCGCGCGCCACAACAACTTTCTGTTTATTTCCGCCAGAAAGTGAACTTGCTGGCAACGAATGACTTGGAGTTCGGATATCGAATTCCTTTACCAATGTTTGACCGTTCTTGATGATCTCATCGTGATTGCGGATCCAACCTTTTGCAAAGGGCGGCTGATCAAAGACATTTAGAATTAAATTATCCGCAATGGAATAACTAGATACCAAACCATGTTTCTCGCGGTCTTCTGGAATATGAGAGAGACCAGCAAGGTGAGCGGCACGCGGCGAAAGATTTGGTAATTCAACTCCGTCGGCATGTACCGAACCTGCAATACGTGGACGCATGCCACAGATTGCTTCAACTAATTCACGTTGGCCATTTCCCTCTACTCCGGCAATTCCAAGAATTTCACCTGCGCGAACTTCCAGTGATAGTCCTTTAACCGCCTCTAATTTACGATCATCAAGAACTCTAAGTTCTTTCACGATTAGGGATGGCGCTTTTGGAGCGGCAACTGTCTTTTCTACTTGAAGAACAACTTCTCGACCTACCATTAATTGCGCCAGTTGGGATTCGCCACTTTCTCTTGGAGTAGTCGTTCCAACGAGCTTTCCATTTCTTAAGACCACAACCCGATCTGCAACTGCCAAAACTTCTCTCAATTTATGGGTGATGAAAAGTATCCCAACACCTTTCTTTGCCAGATTTCGAAGGACATCTAATAACTCATCGGTTTCTTGTGGAGTTAATACTGCGGTTGGTTCATCAAGAATCAATAATTTTACGTCGCGGCGTAGCGCTTTAAGAATTTCGACTCGTTGCGCCATACCGACAGGCAGATCTTCAATGATTGCATCTGGATCAACTTCTAGACCATATTTTTCGGATAGAGCTTTTGCTTCAGCACGCGCCTTACTCAATTGCATAACGCCAAATCGATTTGGCTCATCACCGAGAATTAAATTTTCAGTGACGCTCATAACTGGAACTAGCTGAAAATGTTGATGAACCATGCCCACACCATTAGCGATTGCACTTGCAGTATCGCCAGGCTCCATCAAAGAGCCATTTATTTTGATTGTTCCTGAATCTGGTTTCACCAGTCCAAATACAGCTTTTACCAAAGTAGATTTACCGGCACCGTTTTCACCAAGAAGAGCAACAATTTCACCCGGCGCAACATTTAGTGAGATTGCGTCGTTTGCTCGTACCTGTCCAAAAGTCTTCGAAACTTTATCGATTTCTAGAAGGTTACTCATGCCTTCTCCTTCTCATAAGGAATACCTTCAGCGGCAGGCGGTCGAACTTTTCCAGCAGAGATGGCCAGAATTAAAATAGTTAGCCCGTAGGGGAGCATATTTATAAATTGTTGTGGAATGGCTACTACTTCATCAATCATCAATTGATTAGTTACAGCTTGCGCTAAACCAAAGAAAAGCGCGGCAGCAAATGCGCCGAGCGGGTTCCATCTGCCAAAGATCATGATGGCAAGCGCTGTAAATCCTTTTCCTGCAGTAAAGCCACGTTCGAAAATTCCAACCGCTTCTAGAGCGAGATACGAACCAGCCAATCCACCAACTGCTCCCGCAATTGTGACATTTAGATAGCGAAGTTTTACAACCGAGACGCCTGCAGTATCAGCACTTGAGGGATATTCACCAACTGCGCGAGAACGCAGGCCCCACGGTGTTTTATAAAGTGCAAACCAGAGAGCAAAGATAAAGAAGATTCCAAAATAAGTTATTGGACCATGGAATGAAAGTATTGGACCCAGAATCGGAACATCACTAATTATTGGAATTTTAACTGGGGAAAGCGTTCCTGGAATCGAATAATTCTGACGGTATAAGAAAGAAGTCAATCCAGCGGCCAAAATATTGATGATAACTCCGGCAATTATTTGATCCATCTTCCAGGAAATTGCCATCATGGCTAGTAGTAGACCCATAACTGATCCAGTTAGAACACCAACAAATAACCCAAGAACAGTATCTTTTAATATTGCGCCAACGAAGAAGGCAGTAAATGCTGAGAGCAACATCGTTCCTTCAATGCCAATATTTACAATTCCGGTTCGTTCGCACATCACACCAACCATCGCGGCGAGAGCTAATGGAAGTGCAAATTGAATTGCGGTATACATGACTGAGGTAGCAACAATTCCATTTGCATTGTAGAAGTAACCAAAGAGTGCGAGAAAAGCAATTGCAATGGGGTATCTAGCTTTAATTTGCATTAGTTACTCCATCCGCTAGTAAGGGAAACGCCATCATGTCGACGCTTCAAAAGTCGAGCCAAGATTGGCGCTGTTACAAAGAACAAAATGAGAGCTAATAAGAGGTCGACGATTTCTGGAGAAACCCCAGTTCTAAATTGAACTGTGGATCCAGCAGCTCTCATGCCGCCAATCAATATTGCTGCAGGAATAACGCCAATTGGATTAGCGCGTCCAAGTAAGGCAACGGTGATTCCATCAAATCCAAGGCCCGCGTTAAATGCTGGTTCAAAGCGACCAGTGATACTTAAAGTTTCAATCGCTCCAGCCGTTCCAGCCACTGCGCCGCCAACCAACATACTTAAAATAATTACCCGTTTTACCGAAATACCGGCATACCAACCAGCGTGACGATTACGACCAATTGTTTCAATGCGAAATCCAGTGGTTGTATTTTTAAGTAGCCACCAGAGCGCAATTGATAATGCAACTGCGATAAAGAAGCCAAAGGGCAGACCAAATAGATCAGGGATTCGAGCTGAATCTTGAATCGCAGGAGTACGGGTTAATGGTTGGTCTGGCTCTTTAAAAGGAGTACTCGCCAAGTAATCTGCCATTGCAATCACCATGCTATTTAGCATGATGGTCGTAATAACTTCGTGTACACCGCGATACGCCTTAAGAGCCCCCGCAATTAAGGCAACTAGAGCGCCAAACGTTGCCCCGAAAAGTAGGGCCAACGGAATGTGAATCAGAGTAGGTATTCCAACAAAGTAATAACCAGCCCAAGCAGATGCCAGCGCACCTGAAATTAGTTGACCTTGCGCGCCAATATTAAAAAGACCGGCACGTAAGCAGATTGCGACTGCCAGGCCACTAAGAATTAGCGGAGTTGCTTTAGCAAGAGTTGTTGCGATTCCATCTACGGAGCCAAATGCTTTTGTGAAAAGAACTTCATAAGCCAGTAATGGATTAATTCCCTGAATTGCAATCATTACGCCGCCAAAGAAGAGCGCAATTAGGACTGAGAAAAGCGGAACCGTTAATCCAGTTATCTGAAGCTTCTTCATTATCTAGCAATCCTATTTAGTAAATAAATTTTTAGATAGTGCTGATAAAGGAATGGGAGGTGCAAAACGCACCTCCCATGGCCTTCACTTACTTATTTAGAGCTTTACTCCAGTTGGAACGGTTCCATCAAGAACCTGTGGAACTAGAGCTGTGACCTTGTCTTGAATCTCCATTGAGATCTTTGATTCAAAGTCATGGTAAGGAGCAAGACCAACTTCGCCGAAGTAGTTTCCGCCAGCGATTGATCCATCCTTAGCTTGTTGAATAAGTGCAGCAACGCCCTTATCAATTAACTTCATTGCTGAAGTAACTAAGCAAGGTTGCGCTTCTGGAACTGTTCCCCATTGATCGGTATCAACACCGATGCAATATGCACCTGGAGTCTTTGCAATCTGTAGGAGAGCACCGTTACCGGTATTTCCACCTGCACCGAAGATCACGTCATAACCCTGAGAGAGCATCTGCTTTGCAGTTGCACCGCCCCATGCTGGGTCATTAAATGCGTTATCTGGAGCGTGATAGACCAACTTGGTCTCTGGATAATCTTTTCCTAATTCCTTAGCGGCATATGCAACACCGTTACGGAATCCTTCACCGAAGTAACGAACTGGTGGAACAACATCTGTTCCAAGTACTGCGCCAGTCTTGCCACTTGTAGTGATGTTTCCAGCAAGGTAACCAGCTAAGAAGCCAGCTTTATCTTCTGGGAATACTAGGCCAGTCAAGTTTGGAATTGCAGTTCCTTGGAACTGGTCAACGCCAATGAACTTGATATCTGGATATGTTGCAGCAGCAGTAGCCATTGCTTCTGCCATCAAGAAACCAACGCCGATGATGACGTTGTAACCTGCATCTGCAAATTGGCCAATGTTTGTTGCATAATCTTTAGGATCAAGGGTTTCAACATATTTCGCGAAACCACCAACTGCTTCAGCACCCTGTTGGGCACCTTCCCACGCGGACTGATTAAATGACTTATCATCAACTTTTCC
>CAYRXG010000017.1:0-12263 GCA_964428285.1 uncultured Clavibacter sp. | reverse complement strand
CTTCAAAGGCCCATGTGCTAGCCACTACACAATGGAGGAACCTGAATTCTATTGGAAGCGGCCCATTCCATTAAATTTCTAGAACTTAATCGACTATAACCCGAGCACCAGGTACCGGCCCTTGGGCGCGCAGAACATTTCCAACAACTCCACTTGATGTTAGGGCCACAACCAAATCAAGAGCATGATCTTCACTCTCTGCAAGGAAGGCAACAGTTGGACCAGAGCCAGAGACGATTCCACCAAGCGCGCCATAATCAAGTCCAACATCAAGAATCAATCGCAACGCTGGCTTTAGCGAACAAGCTGCAGGTTGCAAATCATTTACTAGAACTTTTCCAAGTGCAGTCGCATCGCCACGACTTAAAGCTTGTACTAATTCATCACTGACATGTGGCGCTGCAATATCTAAGCCTTCCCGTAATCGATCACATTCGTTATAGACCGCAGGCGTTGAAAGTCCAGAACTAGAAAGTGCTAGTACCCAGAAATAGTTTCCACGAGAAAGAACCGGCGTAATTCGATCTCCTCTTCCAGTTCCAATTGCTGTCCCACCAGAGATTGTAAAAGGAACATCTGCACCAAGTTGCGAACCGATCAGTTCCATCTCATTTCTAGATAAACCTAAAGAGAAGAGTGAATCAAAACCAACTATTGCAGCGCCGGCATTAGCACTGCCCCCGGCCATTCCACCTGCAATCGGAATCTCTTTTTTTATTTTAATTTCAATTCCATCTTTTACTTCAAACTTCTTTCTCATCAAATCAACTGCTTGATACGCCAAATTATCTTTACCTTCGGGTACTCCAGTTTTACCTTCTGCATTTACGATAATTTCATCGCTATCAATCAGCTTAAGAGTGACTTCATCGTAAAGTGATACGGATTGAAAGACTGTCGCAAGTTCATGGTAACCATCTTTTGCTAGTGGGCCAACTGAAAGTTGTAGGTTTATTTTGCCCGGAACTCGGACAGTTGTTTTATCGGCCACTTAGGGAGCGTATTACTTTGTAACTAGCTTTGCGATACGGAGAAAATCATTAACTGACAGAGATTCGCCTCGTAACGTAGGGTCAATATCAATCTCTCTCAACGCGCTTTCTGCTGCCGCCGACGAAGTAAATAATTCAGCTAACGCCGCCCGCAACATCTTGCGTCTTTTTCCAAAAGCCAGATCAATCACCTTAAAGGTTGCTTTACGTAGCGCTTCATCCCCCAGTGGTTCGTGTCGCTGAAATGAAACGAGCGACGAATCCACATTAGGAATTGGCCAAAATACTTTTCTCGAAACCGAATCGCTTAACGAAACATCGCTCCACCAAGCAGCTTTTGCACTCGGAGCTCCGTAATTTTTACTTCCTGGACTGGCTGCTAATCGCATGGCAACTTCGCTTTGCACCATGACTATTCCAGATTTAATGGATGGAAAACTCTCCAAGAAATGAAGCAACACTGGGACCGAGACGTTATAGGGAAGATTTGCGACTAATTTATTTGGCGAACCTGCAATCTCTGTCACGCTAAGCGCATCGATATTCATTACATTTAATTTAGCGGCGCCATGCTCGGTAGCGGTTTGAGTGATTCGAGAAGCTAATCTTTGATCAATCTCAATAACAGTTACCGCATTAGTTTGCTGAAGAATTGCTAGCGTCAATGAACCTAAACCGGGACCAATTTCCACAACGTGATCACTTGGAACTACACCCGCTAATCTAACAATTTTTTGGCAAGTATTTCCATCAATCACAAAATTCTGTCCAAGTGATTTCTTTGGGTGGAGATCTAACTCTTGAGCAATCTGGCGAATCTCATTTGCCCCGAGCAAGGTAATTGTCACTAGAAAGGTCCAAAAATTCGATCGACATTTGAACTTATTGCATTAGTTAGTTCAATTAAATCGTCACCACGTTCTTCAGCCATAAATCGCAAAATATTTGGAATTTGGGCTGGAGTATTTAGTGCTCCTCGATTTGGCATTGGGGCAAGGAAAGGTGAATCAGTTTCAACTAGGAGTAACTCCTTAGGTACCAGGTGAAGCGCTTCACGCAATTGCGGAGCATTCTTAAATGTCACAGTTCCAGCAAATGAGAGGACATAACCTTTTTCAACGCATTCAGCCGCCATCTGTGCATCACCAGAAAAACAGTGAAAGATAGTGACCTCTGGCGCTCCGACTTCCAAAAGCGTATCAAGAACGGCGCGATGTGCATCTCGGTCATGAATTACCAATGCCTTATTACTTTTCTTTGCGATTTCAATATGTTTAATAAATGAATAGCGCTGTCGTTCTTGTAGCGCAGGTTCCGTTCTAAAGAAATCTAATCCAGTCTCACCAATTGCCCGCACTCGTGGATGAGTGGCCAATTCTTCTATAATTGCGAGTTCTGCTTCCAAATCATTAACAACTGGCGCTTCATTTGGATGCAGGGCAACAGCTGCGACGACATTCTTGTATATCTCTGCAAGTTGCACACACCATTTTGATTGTTCCGCCGAATAACCAACTTGAACAATTCGATCGATTCCAACTTGGGCGGCCTCTTCAATAACCCGTCTTACCTCTGGATGATCGGGTTCGGTATTTGTAACTATTTCAAGGTGCGCATGTGAATCTGCACATTTAACCGGCAAAGGCTCAGGCAGAGGCGCAGGTTTACGATCTAAATCTCGATTATGACGATCTGCCATTCTATTTTGCTACTTCTTCCAATCTTGGAAAAAGAATTTCACCCTTTGTGACTTTGGTACCTGGCTTTAATTGTCCCCAAGTTGATACCTGGCTGATTAATTGCTTTTCAATAGAGCCAAGCGAGTTTGCGCCTAATGAATCCCAGAGTTTTCGACAAGCTATCGGCATCACCGGATACAACAAAATCGCAAGCGCTCGAAGCGATTCTGCGGTGTTGTAAAGAATTGCGTCGAGCTCTGATTTTCGGTTGGCATCCTTAGCAACCGCCCATGGTTCTTTTGCAGTCACATAACCATTAACTTCTTTGCAGAAATCCATAATTGCATTTATTCCATTTTGAAAATCGAGTGCGACCATTGCTTGATCGGCAATTTCAACGGTCTTTTTGAGGGAAATAGCCAAAGTAGTCTCTTCACTACGGGCAGGAAGTACTCCTTCGCAATACTTTTCAATCATGGCAGTTAACCGAGAAGCTAAATTTCCAAAGTCATTGGCAAGTTCGCTGGTGTAGCGGGCTGACATATCTTCCCAAGAAAATGAGCCATCACTTCCAAATGGAATAGCTCTCATGAAGTAATAACGGAAAGCATCGACACCAAAGTGAGATGTGATATCTGAAGGAGCAATTCCAGTTAACTTGCTCTTGCTCATCTTCTCGCCGCCAACAAGTAGCCAACCATGTGCAAAAACTTTTTTTGGAACTGGCAACTTTGCCGCCATTAACATTGCTGGCCAGATGACAGCATGGAAACGCAAAATATCTTTTCCAACTAGGTGTACATCAGCCGGCCAAGTCTTTGCGAAGAACTTGCCACCTTCGCTATCTGGCGAATCAGTTAAACCAACTGCAGTCGCATAATTAAGGAGCGCATCAAACCAGACATAAACAACTTGTTTAGTGTCCCAAGGAACCGGAATTCCCCAATCAAAAGTAGATCTAGAAATAGATAGATCAGAGACTCCACCTTCTAGAAATGCTAGAACTTCATTTCGAGCACTTGCTGGTTCGCATGCTGAAGGATTGCTTCGATAATGATCGATTAGTGGCTGCACAAAGGCTGACAACTTAAAGAACCAATTAGTCTCACTAACCATTTCAACTGGCTTTGAATGAATCTTGCACTTGCCTTCGTCTAGATCAGCGGGCAACTTAAATTCTTCGCACCCCACGCAGTAAGGGCCTTCATATTTACCTTCGTAGATGAAACCTTCTTCCATCAACCCTTGTAGAAATTTCTGAACGCGGGACATATGTCGAGGTTCAGTTGTTCGGATGAAATCATCATTTGCAATTTCAAGATCACGCCAAACTGGTTTCCAAGCTTCTTCAACTAAGCGATCACACCATGCTTGTGGCGCTACTTGATTTGCCTCTGCGGTGCGCATGACTTTCTGGCCATGCTCATCAGTTCCCGTCAAATACCAAACTGACTCACCTCTTTGTCTATGCCAGCGCGTTAAAAGATCGCCAGCAACTGTGGTGTAGGCGTGACCAATATGTGGCGCATCATTTACATAGTAAATGGGAGTAGTCAGGTAAAAGGATTTCTCCTGGGCGCTCATCAGGTCAGTCTATCTATTTATTCTTAACCATTACATCAAAGACCATGCGCTTAGGAATTGCTAGTTCTTTTGCGACCATAGAGATTGCTTCTTTGCGCGCAATTCCTGCTGCTTCATATCGCTTTACCAGATCAACAATTTCAGATTCGCTATGTTCAGCTTCGCTTGGCACAAAGCCAGAAATTACAATTGTGAATTCGCCGAGCATCTCTTTTGAGTCGGACCAAGATTTCAATTCTGAAAGTGTGCCTCTTACAACTTCTTCATAGGTCTTTGTCATCTCTCTACAAATAGCTGCAGGGCGTGAACCTCCAAATTCTTGGAGAGCTGCATCTAAGAATTCGCCAATTCGGTGTGGTGCTTCAAAAAAGATCATGGTTCGCACTTCTTCTCCAAGATTTGCAAGCGCCTCCGCCCGCGCACCCTCAGTTCTTGGCAAGAAACCTTCAAATAAAAATCGATCAGATGGCAAACCAGAGAGCACTAGCGCCGTTGTTACAGCGCTCGGACCAGGTAAAACTTCTATTTCGAAACCATTATCAATTGCCATTTTTACAGCGCGATATCCGGGATCACTTACCCCCGGCATCCCTGCATCGGTAATTAGAAGGACATTTTCAAACTTACGGAGCGCACTTTCTAAATCAGACAATCGATCCTTTTCATTACCCTCAAAAAATGAGATTACCTTTGCATCGCACTTGATCTCTAAATCGCTACAGAGTCGAGCAAACTTTCGGGAATCTTCTGCTGCAACAAACTGGGCATCGATAATCGCATCTTTCAAGCGCGCGCTTGCGTCACGAAAATTACCAAGTGGCGCTGCTGCAATTATTAATCGACCCATGAGGCAATTCTCGCATCAGTATCCTTATAACCGTGACGCGGCTATACCTGGCAATAATTCTCGGTATTTCCGCGCTATTGCGAATTTTTAGACTTGGCACACCTAATGAAGTTGTTTTTGACGAAGTTTATTACGTTGATGGCGCGCGGGATCTTTTAGCAAATGGCGTTGAATTAACCAACGGCAAACCTGAATTTGTCGTTCATCCGCCCATAGGAAAATGGATGATTGCCATTGGGATTAAGTTATTCGGAGATAATCCAATTGGCTGGCGAATCTCTGCAGCTCTATTTGGAGTTGTTTCTATCTACTTGATTTTTTTAGTTGCTCGAAAACTCTTTAAATCTGATTTCCTGGCTCTTCTTTCAGCAGCACTTGCCAGCATTGATGGAATTCACTTAGTAATGTCTCGTACCGCATTACTGGATATCTTCCTAATGACATTTCTTTTCGGAGCCTTTACGGCGCTGATCTTTCAGAAATATTTACTTATGGCGCTCATGCTTGGTTTAGGACTTGGAACAAAATGGAGTGCGCTCTATTTCATTATTGCAATTGCCGTCTATCTTTTTATTAGAGAGCGTAGAGCTCTTATTTCTTACGTAATAATTATTCCAAGCGTCTACCTAGTTTCTTGGAGTGGATGGTTTTTATCAATTAACGGGTGGAATCGAAAAAGTTCAAGCAATTCTCTTCTCTCACTTTTTAATTACCATAAAGAGATTCTCGACTTCCACACTGGGTTAGAAACGGATCATCCATACCAAGCCAGTCCCTGGAACTGGTTAATTCTGGGACGACCAACATCATTTTTCTATGACTCACCAAAAAATTGTGGCTCAGATAATTGCGCCCAAGAAATCCTTGCTATGGGAACTCCAACAATCTGGTGGCTTGGTTTAATTTCGATATTTATAACTATTGGCTATTTCATCCACCGCAGAGATAAGTCTGCTGGCTTAATTCTCCTGGCACTTCTCTCAAATTATCTGCCTTGGCTACTTTTTCCAGAACGAACGACTTTTTACTTCTACGCCATCGCCTTTCAACCATATTTAATACTTGCAATTACCTTTGCAATCAAAGAATTTCTTGCAGATTCGCAAGGTAAACGGCGGGTCTGGGTCGTATCTGGTTTTTCCCTATCGGCCCTAGTTTTTCTCTATTTTCTACCGTTATATCTTGGAACGGTGCTTACATATGAGGCTTGGTATTCAAGAATGTGGTTTAGCAGTTGGATCTAATTACTGATTTGCCGCTCTATTGATTCGTAATTGAGTTGCTGCTTCTTCAGCCAGAGATTGATCAAAGATTTCATCTGGTGATGACTTCATTACCTCATGCAAAATTCTTTCTTGTTCTTCACTCCATGCACCCGGAATCGTTAGATCAATGATTCGACGTGGCGCTGCCTTAGATGAATTCAAATAGCTCGGTGCTGGAACTTCAACTGGGCTCCAAGTGTTCTGAGTACCTCTTTCAATAATGGTTATGCCATGCGAATCGTTTTCAGATTTTGCAATTCTTTCTGAGAGCGGAGTCCAATGTTCTTCCGAAATATTAATTTTAGTCTGAGCAATTCGGCGCGATCGCGTAATAAGTTCTCGATACTTATCTTCTCTGCGAGCTGGCGAGGTATTTACAACTCGTGCCATTTCTTCTTTATTAGCAGCAATCTGATGCCGTGCATGAACCACAAAAAGAATAAACCCAGAAATCGGTAACAAGAGAATCGCTGGCGAGAGAAGTCCAACGATTGTAAAAACTGCAACTAAAAGAGTTATCGAAACAATTGAAGTAAACAATATTCTTCGAGTTACGACTTGGCTGGCATGCCTTCGTTTTATCTCTTCTATTTCAAATGTCGGACTTCCAGCAGTTCGTCCAACTACTTTCATTGTCAGTGCAAATTTTTCAATGGAGCGACCAGAAACTTCTTCATGACTGGCAATCCAACGCGGGAGAAAATAGGCAATCCACATCCCAACGATGATTATGTAGATGAGACCCGATCCCATGAAGCCTAACCTTAAATCCCGGATTCGGACTTTTCGGGTATTTCCTACCGTATTTTTTGATTCTCTTTTACAAAAACTATGTGGTCTCGCCAATCACCATCGATATGCAAATATCGGGGTCGTAAACCTTCAAAAATATAGCCAGCTTTTTCTGCCACACGTTTTGATGCGCCATTCTCAGGTCGCAACGCGATTTCTATTCGATGAAGTTTTAACTCGTTAAAACCAAAATTGGTAACGGTATTAACCGCTCTAGTAGTAATCCCTTGATTCGCATGCTCTTTGTCAATCCAGTACCCGATATGACCGCCGCGATATGCCCCGTAGTTAACACCGCCCAATGTGATCTGACCTATGAGTTCACTGCCTTTCCAGATTGCAAAGGAATAGATCCGGCCAGCACGTCCTTCTCGTTTCTGAAAATTAACCATTTCAACAAATGTTGGTGGCTTATTACTCTCTGAAATTAGCGGTGAAGTCGCCTCCCAGGGATTTAACCAATCCCGATTCTTGGCCCTAACCGAAAGCCAAGCTTTACGGTCGCGAATTCGCAGCGGCCTGAAGGTTAATTCTTTATCTGTAAGGGTTATCGGCCACATTTTAAATTAGTTAATTAAAACGTCGCTCCAGAAGTAGCACATCTACTTCATCTCCAGGCTTTGCATGAACCATCTCTTCATTCATAACTATCAATCCAGTTGAATCTGAAAGTCCTACCAAGTCATCTTGATTGGAAAGTGCGGTAACAATCCGTCGCTCAGGTTTTTCAACCGTCAGACTGGCTCTGATAAAGGCATGTTTTCCTTGGGAACTTGCAACTTCGTTTGTGAGTTTAGCTTTTGCAATAGGTCTATGAATATCGATCAATCCCATCATATTTCTGATCATCGGTCTGATAAATAACTCAGTGGAGATGTATGCAGATATTGGATCACCCGGCAATACGACAACCGGAGTTTTGTCTGGGCCGATGGTTCCAAAGGCATGACGACCACTGCCCTCGATTGTTGGTGAAACACTCTTTACTTCACCAAGTTTTGCTAATACACCGACAATAAAATCAAAAGATTCATCGTGGCTCTCGCCGCAGATAACAACTAAATCAGCTCGAACTAATTGATCTTCTACAACGTCTTTTAGTGATTCTTCGGTTTCTGGAATCGTCGTTACGCGATAACCAACTGCACCTGCCTCTTTAACTGCAGTTGTAAGTAGCCAGGAGTTCGCTTCGAATTCTTCATTTTGATTTGCCAGTTTCTTGCCTGGCTCGACTAAATCATCACCCGCCGAAATAACTACGACCCGCGGCTGTGGTCTTGTCGGAAGATGATCCATACCCAGTGACGCGGCTAATCCAATTTGCGTTGCACGAATTCTGGAGCCTGCGCGAAGTACAACTCGATCTCCGCTGTAGATGTCTTGCGCGAGCGTCGCGCCATGTGAATCAAGTAGTGGCATATCAAATGCTGACAATGGCTTGGAGAGCGCCAGTAATTGCGCGGCCAGCTCAGCTACTCGAATCGATTCACTCACACCGAAACCTTACTTTGTATCTAGGCTAATCCTGTGGATTACACGAAAGCAGAGTTGCGAAAAATCATTCGTGATTCAAGGGCATTACATCCTTTAAAACCATTGCTAATTTCATCTTTGCTTGAATCGCAGGTCTTCCAAAATGCAGAAGTAGTCGCCAGTTATTTTTCTTATGGAAACGAACTTGATACCAAGGAGTTAAATTCTGCAATCCTGAAAGCAGGAAAAGTTCTTCTGCTGCCAAGACTGTTGAGCGATAGCTCTCTAGATTTTGTGAAATGGGATGGAAGTTCGGAGTCGCTTATTGAAAAAGGAAATATCTTCGAACCCAAAGGTGATGCTTATTCAGAAGTAATTGATCTAATGATTCTTCCAGCGCTAGCGGTCGATAAATCTGGAAAGCGATTGGGTCAAGGCGGTGGCTCGTATGATCGAACCAAATCCTTGAATGTGAAATTTCGTCTAGCAGCCATCAATGAGAGCGAATTATTAGAAAAAATTCCATCAGAGAGTCATGATTTGCCAGTCGATGCGGTAATTACGCCGAGTGGATTAATTAATTTAAGTTGAGATTGCGGGCCATGACCAGACGTTGAATCTGGTTTGTGCCTTCATAAATCTGAGTCAATTTGGCATCACGCATCATCCGCTCGACAGGATGATCACTGACATATCCGTATCCACCAAGAACCTGGACCGCATCAGTTGTTACTTTCATGGCAACATCGGTAGCGAAACATTTTGAAGCAGCAGAGAAGAAGGTTAAATCTTTCTCACCTCGTTCGCTGCGGGCTGCTGCTGCATAAGTTAATTCGCGCGCAGCGGCAATCTCCATTGCCATATCCGCCAACATAAATTGCACAGCTTGAAAATCAAAGATTGCTTTACCGAATTGTTTACGTTCTTTTGCGTATTTTGATGCTACTTCAAAGGCGCCTTGTGCAATTCCTAAAGCTTGTGCAGCAATTGTTATTCGTGTGTGATCAAGAGTTTGCATAGCAAGGCCAAAACCTCCACCAACTTCGCTGATTCTTCGATCATCACCAATCGCGACGTTATCTAAATAAACCTCGCGAGTAGGTGAGCCCTTAAAGCCCATCTTCTTCTCTGGTGCTCCAAATGAAACTCCGGGATCACTTTTCTCGACAATGAAAGCTGTTATTCCCTTTGATCCTTTTTCTGGATCAGTACTTGCTAGAACTGTATAGAAATCTGAGATGCCAGCATGGGATATCCATTTCTTACTTCCATTGATAACCCAACCATCTCCATTTTTTACAGCACGAGTTTTCATTGATGCCGCATCTGAACCAGCTTCGGATTCGGATAGGCAGTAAGAAAAACCTCTACCTTTTGCCAGCTCGGTTAACCAACGCTTTTTCTGCTCAGCGTTTCCACCCAACATCAAAGGGACTGAACCAAGTTTGTTAACTGCTGGAATTAATGATGATGAAGCACAGACTCTTGCAACCTCTTCAATAATTATTACAACAGCTAAAGCATCCGCACCTTCGCCACCGAATTCTGTTGGCACATGAGCTGCCGCTAAACCGGCGCTTTGTAGCGCATCAGCGGCTTCTTGCGGGAAACGCGCATTCGCATCAACATCATGTGCATGCGGTGCAATTTTTTTATCAGCTAGTGCGCGAACGGTTTCACGAAGAGCTTCGTACTCTTCGGGCAACTTATAAAGCTGATCCATGCTCGCAATCCTACGATTACTTATCTCGATCTGCGAGTTGGCGCAGATAGTCGTTATATTCGGCAAGATTCTTATCGGAATTCTTATCTGCGCGTTTTGCTTCCCGTGCATCAGATCTAATCCATTGAATAAATGTGGCAACAAAGGCAATCAAAATTGGTATCTCGCCCATCGCCCAGCCAAAGCTGGCACCAGCACGTTGATCTGCAAGTAAATCTGTCGCCCATGGTCTAGCCAATAACTCGTAATAGCCACCATCAATCAAGGTTCGAGAAGACATTAATGCGACAGAGAAGAATGCATGGATACTCATTGCGGCTAACAATATGACCATACGTACTAGGTGATGAGTTCGCCTTGGATGTGGATCTACTCCAACTATGACAAAGAAAAAGAGCAGCCCAGCGCCTATAAAATGTAAATTCATAAGTAAGTGACCAAAGTGTGATGACATCAAGTCACCAAATAACGACGTGAAATAAAGCGCAAAGAGTGATCCATCAAAAATTGCTAGTACAACTATTGGATGTGTCCAAATCATCGAAACTTTAGAATGCAGAATTGAAATAAACCAACCACGAATACCGCGTTCATCCGAATTTCTTCCTTGTGGAAGAGTTCTTAGAGCAAGTGTGATTGGCGCGCTTAAAACCAAGAAAATTGGCGCAATCATGCTTAAAACCATATGAGCAATCATGTGATACTGAAATGAAAATATTCCGTATAGCCCCAATCCGCCACTTGTGCTGTAATCAAGAAGAGAAACTCCAAAAGCAAATGAAAGAGTTCGTCCGATCGGCCATTTAACTCCGCGGCGCGACAAAAGTACGACTCCCTTAATATAAAGCGCCGTTGCGAAAACTAGAATTCCAAGCATTAGCGCATCGGCTTCATATTCAAAGAAGAGCCTCTGCCAATTCGGCTCTGGAGGCATAGCAACACCAACCAGCTCTCGAACGCGATCGTAACCAAGTTCCGATTCAACAATCGGTGTGAATCTTGAAAGAATTGCACCAATCCCAACAATTATTGCAATTAGAGCAATTTCAAATTGAATTAGCTTAGTTTTCAATTGGCGGCGAATCTTTGTCGCAACAACGGCAACAGCTCCCAGCAATAAGATCTTTGTAATTATCAGATAGCCATAAGGAGTGAACCAATCGCTGGTTAAACCCATGCGAAGAAGTGAGCTGACGGCACCTGAAACAACAACTGCTGCTATTGACCAAGATGCAATTACCGAAATTCTCTTAAGCGCAAATTGCCGAATTTCTCTTTCCATAAAGATTAGAGATGTAACACTACCTACCCAACAAGAGAGTGCAATAACGTGAATTATTAATGAACCTATTGCAAGTCCGTGGCTACCAGCTTGACTTGAATGGCTCTGAAAAATTGGTGCTATTAATCCTGAGATGGAAAGCAAGAATCCAAGAAAGGCGCCGCCAGTTTTATTTAATGAATAACTAAGAACTAAGAGCAAGATTGACGCAATCACTTGGAACATCTGTAACTTACCTAGAGAGGTCTGAGTTACAAATGACCTAATAGTTGTTAAATCTAAGATATCAACGATTACTACTTCAAATAGATTTGCCAGAGTCGCTAATAGGTTTCCAAAAGCAAAAATTACCCAAGCAAAAATAATCAACGGAAGCGTTTTAAGAAGTCGCGCAGATGCTTGCGTAAAACGACCATCCTTCTCCGGAAATAAAAAAGCTAAGGATAAAAATGCACCGACAACCACTACTCCTGTCAGGGTGTTTAGTAGGTCAAAGAGCATTTCTTGCCTCAATTAGCAAAGTGCATTCCATGAACCTAAGATTACGCTGTGCCTACCTACCAATATCAATGCGAAGCAGACCACGAATTTGAAGTCGTGCAATCCTTCTCTGATAAGGCAATTGA
>CAYRXG010000016.1:0-13014 GCA_964428285.1 uncultured Clavibacter sp. | reverse complement strand
GTTGAGGCATACCTTGGCAAAGCAAAGGACTCCAAGTAATGAGCACAATGCTAGACGTTAAGAATATTGAAGTTGCCTACGGCAAAATTGTTGCAGTTAAGGATGTTTCCTTGACCGTTAACCAAGGCGAGATTGTGACTCTTGTCGGTTCTAACGGTGCTGGAAAATCAACAACTCTTCGTACCATCTCTGGTTTATTAAAGCCACGTTCGGGCGAAATTTCTTTTAACGGTCAGCGAATTGATGGAATTCCAGGTCACGAAGTTGTGGGCTTGGGAATTTGTCATGCTCCGGAAGGCCGCCGTATTTTCCAGAGAATGTCGGTTCGTGAAAACCTCGAGCTAGGTGCATTCCTTCGCAACGATAAAGCGGGCGTTGCTGCAGATATGGATCGAGTTCTAGAGCTATTCCCTCGTCTGAAAGAACGCATTGAGCAACGCGCTGGAACTATGTCAGGTGGCGAACAACAGATGCTTGCGGTCAGCCGTGCGCTTATGGGTTCTCCGAAATTACTCCTATTGGATGAACCATCAATGGGATTGGCACCAGTTCTTGTGGAAATGATCTTTGACACCATCGTAAAGATTCGCCAACAAGGAACAACAATTCTTCTGATTGAACAGAATGCGATGGCAGCGCTTGAAGTTGCTGATCGTGCTTATGTTTTGGAATCTGGAAAGGTGAAGTTAAGCGGTAAAGCCTCTGATCTTCGCAAAGATGACCAGATCACCAAGGCATATCTCGGCCACTAATCAATTTCCACTCTTACCGGAAAGCGTTCTCTCCAGTAACTGCTTGTCCAATAACCAGGGCATGGATTTCATGCGTTCCTTCATAGGTCAAGACTGTTTCGAGATTACTCATATGTCTAAAGATTGGGTATTCGCTGGTTATGCCAGCGCCTCCAAGAATTGATCTGGCAGATCTTGCTACTTCTAGCGCACCTTGGACATTGTGGTACTTACCCATGCTGATCTGCTCTGGTTCAATTTTTCCGGCATCTTTTAAATCTGCAAGATGGTAAGCAAGTAATAGGGAAGTGGTTATTTTCGTAGCCATCTCGGCCAACTTCCCTTGAGTTAGTTGATATGCAGCAATTGGCTTATCAAATTGAATTCGACTCTTGGCGTATTTCGTAGCTGATTCGAATGAATCACGAGCCGCACCAACAGCACCAAAGATAATTCCAAAGCGAGCTTCGGCAAGGCACATTAAAGGAGCGCGCAAACTTTTCGCCTCAGGTAGACGATATGCATCAGGAACTCTCATATTTTCAAAGACCAACTCTGAGGTAATAGAAGCGCGGAGCGAAAGCTTGTGCTTAATTAAAGTAGCTTTGAAACCAGGTGTATTTGTAGGAACGCAGAAGCCACGGATGCCTTCATCACTCTGCGCCCAAATCACTGCGACATCGGCGATATTTCCATTAGTGATCCACATTTTTGAACCATTAATTATCCAATCTTGCCCGTCGCGCTTGGCAAATGTGCGCATGCCTGAAGGATTAGAACCGAAATCGGCCTCAGTAAGTCCAAAGCAACCGATGGCTTCACCTCGCGCCATCTTCGGAAGCCATTCGCTCTTCTGGCTCTCGCTACCATATTTATATATTGCAAACATAGCTAAAGAACCTTGTACTGAAACTAGTGAACGAAGACCAGAGTCGACCGCTTCAAGTTCTAAGCAGGCAAGACCATAGGAAAGCGCATCAGTACCTGCACATTCATAACCTTTAAGGTGCATACCTAATAAACCAAGTGATCCCAGTTTCTTTGCAATTTCGCGGGCTGGGAGTTCTCCGCTTTCATACCAATTGGCAATATTCGGACGTAATTCCTTATCGCCAATTTCTCTAACTACATTCTTTATAGCTAGTTGCTCTGCGGTTAATCTGGCATCAAGCGCCATCAAATTAGTTAAATCTTGAGCAGGTTTTTGACTCACAATCCCATCCTATCTTGAAGCTAGATTATTGGCAGGTTACAGATTCTCTAAACAATATTGAACTCAGGTCGTAGCGAATTTGGCCGCGAGAAGCGTTCTGCTGATAACGCGCTAATTTCAACAAAGGGTTTTTTGCCTAAATATAGATCTCGCAATATTTCACCTATTGCTGGACCTTGCAGAAAGCCATGACCGCTAAAACCAGTTGCGTAAAAGAATCGTGAAACTTCATTAAATTCACCGAGAATCGCATTATGGTCTGGTGTAACTTCGTAAAGTCCAACCCAGCCTCGACCAATTCCTACATCCAGTAATCGGGGGGCTCGTACTTCTGCTATTTCACCTAACTTTTCCAAGAATTGGGGATCCTTACTTATCTCAAATCCTGCTGGATTGTTCTTATCAGAGAACCCCATAAGTAAACCGCGACCTTCGCGATGCCAATAAAGTGTTGATGAATAATCGATGGTCATTGGCATTGCCGCAGGCAAATCAGAAAAATCGTCGCCAAGTGCTTCAGTTATTACCAATTCGCGGCGATACGGAGTTACAGGAAGATTCAGTCCAACCATTGCGCCAATCTGTGGAGACCATGCTCCAGCACAATTAATAACAGCTTTTGTTCTAACCTTTCCGTGATTAGTAATAACACTTTCAATCTCATTGCCGTCTAACTCAATGTCTAAAACTTCTGTATTTGTCATTACCGTAGCGCCCAACTTCTTTGCACCCAGCGCATAGCCAATAACTACTGCTTCAGGAGTGCAGTGCCCATCATTTGGAGTAAAAGAGCAGGCTAAAACATCAGAGACATTTAAGAGAGGAGTAATTGATTTCGCTTCTTCTGGCGAGAGCATTCGTGACTCGATGCCGAACTCATGATGAATCTGCGTAGATTTTTCAAAGAGTTCAACATCTTCTTTTCTGGTGAGGGCAAATAAGTAAACTGGACGATGTAGATCAATCTCATAACCAGGTCTTTCTTTGAACTTACTAAATAGCTCCAACGATCTGGCTCCAAGGGCAACATTGAACGCATCCGAAAAATTGGCTCTAACGCCTCCAGCAGCTTTTGAGGTTGATCCACTAGCAAGTTCGTTCTTTTCGCAGAGTAAAACGTTAACTCCAGCTTCGGCTAAGTGAAATGCGGCTGAAGCTCCCATGACGCCTCCGCCAATAACAACAACATCAACGGATTGTGGAATGTTCATCTATAGAGTGAAGTTCGGATTATGTTCGAGTTCCACAGTATCCATCTGGGCCTTTTGTAGTTTATTCGACCAATCCCAATTCATAGATTGCCATCGTGTGAATTGGTCGAGAACCCAAATGCCACTTTGACGAGATCCATTTCCACTTCGTCCGTTTCCTCCAAAGGGAAGATGAGCCTCAGCGCCCGAAGTCGAATTGTTAATCGAAACCATGCCTGCGGAAATTCCTTCACGGAATCGCCATACATTTCCTGGGTCGTTGGTATAGATAGCCGATGACAATCCATAACCATGGCCATTTGATAGAGCTATTGCTTCATCCAGAGTTTTGAATTTGCCAACTGTTACTAATGGGCCAAAAGTTTCAGTTCGATAGAGCTCGTCTTCTTCCTTGATTCCGGCCACAATCGTTGGATGAGCAAAAACACCATTATCTGGGTCGCCGACGAAATTATTGCGAGGATTGGATTTAGTGATTCTGCCAATACCGCTAGATCCGCTTACTTGATGATGACTTTGAATCATCTCCAGATGCTTTAAATGATTATCTAGATATTTTTCACTAATCATCGGACCATAAAGAACATCTTGGAAAGGATCGCCAATTTTGGCTTCTGAAACAGTATTTGAATATTTCGCCAAGAATGAATCGTAAATGCTTTCATGAAGCCATAAAGTTCCAAGCGAGGTACATCTCTGGCCGGCAGTACCAAAACCAGCGAAAAGCGCCCCATCAAGTACTAAATCTAAATTGGCGTCAGGCATTACGACCATCGGATTTTTCCCGCCGAGTTCCAGACAGGCACTCTGAATATATTCGCCGGTTTTAGCACCAATTTTTCGACCTACTTCAGTGGAGCCAGTGAAACCAACTTTATTGATCAAGCCCTTTGCTAAACCTTTTTCTAATGCATCAAAAGTTGTTACACCATCCGCGACAACTGTAATTAAGAGATCTTTAGGGACTCCGCCTGCATGGAATATCGCAGTCAAGGCATTTGCTACAGCTGGTGTGAATTCAGAGGGCTTCCAGACAACCGAGTTTCCTGCAAGCAATGCGGGGACGATATACCAAGAAGGAACAGCGGCTGGGAAATTTCCGGCGGTTATTACTAGAACATTTCCAACCGGCATTCTAAAAGTAAATAGATTCTTATTATTCATTTCGCTTGGAACAGTTTGGCCATAAAGTCTGCGCCCTTCACCTAAGAAGAAATCGCAAGTATCAATAACTTCCTGAACTTCACCTAGCGCTTCTTTAAAAACTTTGCCCATCTCTTTTGTGACGAGTTTTGAGAGAGATTCCTTATTCTTCTCAACTAATCTGCCAACGTTTGCAATTACGCGACCACGCGCTGGTGCAGGAATGGCCGCCCATCTGCGCTGTGCCTCTTTTGCACGCGCCAACGCCTCAACAATCTGATCGGAAGTTGCACCTTGAGATTTAGCGACTGTTTCTTGCAGATTTGCTGGGTTATGCGAAATGAATTCCATGCGGATTATCTAACACCAATAATTGCCGAATGCACAGAATCATTGAATGTGAGAATCCACTACTCTCGGCACGTGGCTGAAACAGTTGCAGGCGTAATTCTAGATATTCTCTGGAAAGCCGGCGTCCGTGAAACTTTCGGAATTCCAGGAGTGCACAATCTCGCCTTTTGGAATGCGCTATCTGCAAGTAGACCATCGATAAGAAGTGTTAGGCACGAGCAAACCACTGTCTACGCAGCAGATGGTTTAGCCCGAACGACTGGCGGTTTAGGAGTTGCTTTTACAACAACTGGGCCTGGCGCCGCAAATACCTTAGGTGCATTTGGTGAAGCTGCAGTTTCGAATTCTGCGGTATTGGTTATCTCTTCAGAGGCTCCAATCAAATTACGTAAGCCAGAGTTATCTCGAGGATTACTTCATGAGATGACAGATCAAAGTTCACTCTTTTCGCCTCTAGCCAAAAAAGATGATGCAGGAAAAGCTCTTGCAATAAGCGCTCTAACTGGTGAAACTGCAATAAAGGCTGCCCAATATTTGGTAACAGAATTACTCAAGTCACCGCGAGGCTCTGGTTACCTTGGAATTCCTTCCGATGTGTTAAATCAAGAGATTGATTATCAAATACAGAAAGTCGAAACAAATCATGATGGCGAAAATATAAACATCCCCAACGAAATATCAGAATTGATTGGCAGTTCAAAGAAAGTTTCAATTTGGGCAGGTGGGGGAGTTTTAGAATTCTCCGATCAAATTGGAAAGTTATCAGATCATCTAGCTGCTCCTATATTTACATCATTTGCCGGAAGAGGAGTTGGCAGCCCTAGTCGTAACTATTTGCAATTTCCGATTCACGAAAATGAAGCTTCTCAATTGATGAGTCAATCAGATTTACTTCTCGTCTTTGGAAGTGAACTCGATGGCATGAATACCAAAAATTGGTCCATTCCTTGGCCTGCCGAGATTGTGGTTGTCGATATCCGTCCCGAGAAAGCAATCCAAAATTGCCAAGCTAAACATCAAATTAAAACTGCCGATATTTCCTCGATTGTTGAGCAGTTCTGTGAATCGCCGAAAAAGGACCCATGGACTGATGTAGCAAAACTAAATCTTGAGGTAAAGAATCGACTAAAGAATGGCGATAAGGAAAAATCTGGAACAAAGCTAGTTGAGGCAATTGATAATTCATGGCCTCAGTCAGATCCGGTTTTTTGCGATATGGCCGTAAGTGGTTATTGGGTAGGCGTCTACGGCAAGAATGAACGTCCTCGCAGGACCGCTTATCCGGTTGGTTGGGGAACTCTTGGTTTTGCCCTACCTGCAGCTATTGGTGCAGCTTCTGCCGGAATGAAACCTCTAGTTATTTGTGGCGACGGCGGCTTTGCCTTTGCTTTAAGTGAACTAGCCACTATTGCTCAGGAGAAACTTCCAATAACAATACTTCTAAATGATGATGGTGGTTATGGAATGTTGCGCTTTGATCAGCAAGTTATGAATCACAAAGAGCAAGGAGTTGATCTCTTTAATCCAAATTGGAAAACTTTAAGCGAGAGTTTCCAGATATTCTTTAAGGAATCGAACCTTGCTAATCTGGAAAAGGATCTTAAAGAGCAGTACGAGAGGAATCAGCCTGGCTTACTTCTACTTCGAGAGAAGTTCTTTCCTCCGCGAAGCACATCTCCTCGCTGGCGCGAAGCTTAATTTGTGAGGCCGGCTTCAACAACAAAGAAATAGATAGTCAGAGCAACTGAAGCCCAGAGAAAGCCATTCCACCAACTCTGACTTAATTTAATTTTATAAGTTTCCCAATTAACTTTGGCAAGATTTTTATCAGCCTTCACTTTATTTCTATAGTTAAAGACCATAACGCCTGAGACGACTACTGCCCAGATAAACATAAAGCCTGATCTCATCAGTTCTCCCTTGCTAGCTTAAACTCTTATAGAAATAAGTTGTGGCTACCAAGATACCATCTGGTCGCGCTGCAAAGTCAGGTATTGAACCAACTTTTTGCCAACCCCATTTTTCATAAATTCGCGTGACTAGAAAATCGGTCGCCGAGTCAAGATAGAGAAGCGATAAACCAATACCTTTGGCTACGTGACAAGCTGCAGATTCTAGTTCTGCACCTATTCCAGAATTTTGGAAATCCGAATGAACAATCAACTTTCGGAATTCGCCCCGATGTCTGCCATTGCTTCGCGATTCGGGAGTGATAATTACGACGCCAACAATTCGATCTTCAATTTCAGATACGAGAACAACATTTCCTTCTTTAATGCGTGAAATCTCCAATTTCCAGAAATTCTCCAAAGATTCATCAGTTTCATTTTGGAGAAATCCAATAGAAAAATTGTGGTCAATAGCGTCACGCAAGACTTCAATTAATTGAGATATCAGAATGGCTCCGTTCGAAGCAGACGAATCCAGTTGACGTATCTGAGCCCTCACGAGGAAAGTTTAACTTGTTGACTTTGAGGAATAGGATTCTCGGGTGCGACTCCAAGTAAATCGTGAACAAATAACCAAAGTTTGTGATTTGAAATCCGCCATGCGAACACAGCGTGAGGTGTTTGAGAATTACTATTTAGGAAAGGCATTCTTGGGGCCAAGAGCAGTGCTATCACAGGAAGAGAATGCTCAGTTTGCTTACTTAGCGCGTGCTTCAGAGGGTGGACCGACAATAGTTAAATACGGAACAGTATTTCCGAATAATCCAAAGATTGGGATGCCTGCGGTACAAACATCAATTTTGGTTTTAGATGCAAGAGACGGCAGTGTTTCTCATGAATTTGATGGAGAAGCAATAACAGAATTGCGTACAGTTGCAGCAAGTATGGTTGCAATTGATCTGTTGGCAAACCCGCCAAAACGTGTCGCAGTTCTTGGCATGGGCCATCAAGGTATCGCACATGCCAAAGCAATCAGAGAGAACTATCAATCAGCGGAGATTATTGGAATTACTCATCGGGCGGATGTTGCAAAATCTCCGCGCTTTGACAACGTAACCAACAAAAGTGAGATTGTTCAGGAGTGTGATCTGATTATTGCTGCTACGAGTTCAATGACTCCAGTTGTCACTGAACCATTAAGTCCGGGAGCGACATGTATTTCAATTGGTTCCTTCTCGCCAAATAGATCAGAAGTTTCAGAACGGGCATTGCAGGCTGCAACTCGAGTCATAGTTGATGATGTTGCAACGGCAAAGCAACAATGTGGAGCCATCTACCAGTACGAGACTCATCCTAAACAGATTTGGTCGCAGATTGAAGGCATCGGAGAAGTAATTGCTGCGAAATCGGGAAGATCAAACGAAAATGAAGTTATTTACTATTTCAGCGTAGGGCTGGGTATTCAAGATGCTGCTCTCATAGAGTTAATTCTGGAGCGAATTTCATGATTGATAAGGAAGAGGCTAGAAGAGCACTTGATGAATTTTGGGGAATTTCCGGAGAAGCAGAGCAGATCTCTGGCGAAAGAGATTTAAATTTTCGAATCATTGGAAAAGGCAAGCAACTTCTAAAGTACTACCAAGACACAACCGAGAATGATTATCTAGCTCTGCAGGATCGAACATTGACTCATTTAAAGAGCTTAAAGCTAGTTCCAGAGCTTATTAAAACTAAAGATGGTTCGACGACAATCAAGAGTGGAAACGGTTTGCTCAGACTTTTGGAATGGATCGAAGGTCCAATGTGGGCCGAAAAATCCAGCCATTCAACCGAAGAAATTATTGAACTTGGCAGAGTCGTTGCCAAGATTGATGCAGAATTGAAAAACCTTGAAATTTCAAAAGCCGAAAAGGACCTGCTGAATCGAGATTTCATTTGGAATATGCTGCAAGCGGACCACGCTCTGCAATGGGTCGACAAGATCGTAGATTCAGAGACCAAAGAGAACGTGATTCAAACTCTAGAGAGCTTTACGAAAAACGCTAAAGAAGCACTCTTACAACTGCCTTCGCAGTTGATTCATAATGATGCTAATGAATGGAATATCGTATTAACGGATTCTGGACCGAAAATTATTGATTTTGGCGATTTGATATTCGCACCAAGAATTGTCGGATTGGCCGTGGCTGGTGCCTATCTATCCTTAGGAGCAAGTGATCCAACTTTTGAAATTTCAAAATTAATTCGTGGATACCATTCGATAACGCCATTAACAATTGAAGAAATTGAAGTTCTGCATCTATTGGTAAAGACTCGAATTGCGATGAGTATCGCAAATGCTGCACTCCAGATCTCTGCAAATCCAGAAAATACCTATCTAGAAATTAGCCAAAATGAAACACCTGAGGCGCTCGAAAGTCTGATCAAAACCGACGAAAATTATGCGCTATTTAGATATCGAAATGCGATTGGGCTAGAGGCGAACCCCAGAGCGAAAGAGATAAGAAGATACCTGACACTTAAAAGTGATATTTCCGATGTCGTATCGCCGCCATTTAAAGAAACTAAGAAAGTATGGATTGATTGGTCTGTAGATAATCCGAATCTGCCGAGAACTACAGCCGCGGTAGCGCAAATACTCAAAGATTCTGGATCGGATGTGGGGATTGGCAGATATTGTGAAAATCGAGAGGTTTATCAAGGGGAGGCCTTTTCAATTGCCAATCCAAATGCCCGAACTTTTCATCTTGGAGTTGATCTATGGATGTTTGCCGGCGCACCGGTTTATGCACCACTAGATGGAGTTATTGAGTTATTTAATGAGAATAAAACTTATCTAGATTACGGCCCAGTCGTAATTCTCCGCCACCAAACGGATAAGGGAGTTCCGTTTTGGACTCTCTATGGTCATTTATCTCGCGAATCACTGCAACATTGGCAGATTGGCAAAGCTATAAAAGCAGGTGAATTAGTTGGATGGATGGGGACTGAGGAAGAGAATGTGGGTTGGCCGCCACATACCCATTTTCAACTCTTAACGGATTTATGTGGAATGGGAATTGACGTACATGGCGTTGCCCCGAAAGAGGAAGTTTCGCTCTGGCGCGGCATATCTTTAAATCCGAATTTAATTCTACGAATTCCTGAAGGTGTTGATGCGCATAGTCGCTTAACTTCAAGTGCAGTTATGGGGGAGAGACGTTCGGTAATTTCGCAAAATCTCTCTTTAAACTTTAAGCATCCGCTTCACATTGTTCAAGGTGAAGGTGCCTACCTTATTGATGATTCAGGAAGAAAGTACCTTGATCTCGTTAATAATGTCGCTCATGTTGGGCATAGCAATAACCGAGTAAATCAAGCCGCCACTTCGCAAATGTCAAAGCTAAATACGAATACACGTTATCTTCATCAAGGTATAACTGAATATGCGCGCTCAATATTAAGCACGCTACCGGATCCATTAAGTGTTCTATTTTTCGTAAATAGCGGCAGCGAAGCAAACGATCTAGCAATTAGATTAGCGCGCGCTTATACAAAACGGACTGGTGTATTGGCCCTTCGCCATGCCTATCATGGACACACCCAAAGTGTTGTTGAAATAAGTCCTTATAAGTTCTTAGGAAAAGGTGGGCTCGGGAAACCAGATCACGTAGCGGTAGCGGAACTCCCAGATATTTACCGAGGCGTATACCGAGGAATTGGATCTGTTGACGATTACATTTCAAATGCGCTACAGAATATAAATGAATTGAACCAACCGTTATCAGCATTTTTTGCAGAAAGCATTGTTAGCACAGGCGGACAAATAGTTCTGCCAGATGGCTATCTTTCAAAGGTTTACGATGCAGTTCGTAATCAAGGCGGAATCTGTGTTAGTGATGAAGTGCAAATTGGCTTGGGACGTGTAGGAGATGCTTTCTGGGGTTTTGAACTGCATGGTGTTATTCCAGATATTGTCACTATGGGTAAACCGCTCGGTAATGGACATCCATTAGCGGCAGTAGCGACCACTGCAGAAGTCGCTGCCTCATTTAATAATGGAATGGAATATTTCAATACCTTTGGTGGAAATCCGGTAAGCGCTGCAATTGGTCAGAGCGTATTCGATACCGTCATGGACCAAGCTCTCCAATTAAATGCGAAGACTGTTGGGGATTATCTGCAGGCTCAAGTGAAGCAGCTTGCGAAAACTCATCAGATTATCGGTGATGTTCGAGGCCACGGACTATTTATTGGTGTTGAGTTTGTTAAAAATGAAATGGAACCTGCAACAGATGAGGTTTCTGAACTTATGGAATTCGCACTTTCAAGAGGAGTTCTACTCTCTTGTGATGGACCAGATAACAATGTTTTAAAAATAAAACCTCCATTAATAATTGGTAAGGCAGAAGTTGATATATTCTTAAACGTTCTAAGTGATTGGTTAGAAAAGAAATGAATCCAGCCTTATCAGGGATAAAGATTGCTGATTTCAGCCGAGTCCTGGCCGGACCCTACGCAACAATGATTCTCGCAGACCTGGGAGCGCAAGTTGTGAAAGTTGAGCGCCCGGGAATAGGCGATGAAACTCGAGGCTGGTTACCGCCGGTTGACGCCAAAGGGCGATCCACATATTTTCAAAGTGTTAATAGAAATAAACAAGGTCTCGCAATCGATCTCTCCACGGAATCAGGGCAAAGGGCTGCGCGTGAATTGATTCTTGATTCTGATGTTGTTGTTGAGAATTTTGGAACAGGTGGAATGGCTAAATTCGGGATTAGTTATGAAGAGATTAGAAAGCTCAAGCCCACAATTGTTTACTGCTCAATAACTGGCTTTGGAAGCAATGGCCCACTAGCAAATCTTCCTGGTTATGACATGTTGGTTCAGGCAATGAGTGGACTTATGAGTATCACCGGTGAAGCAAATGGCGATCCAACTAAAGTTGGCGTTGCAGTGATCGACGTAATTGCTGGACTACATGCAAGTACTGGAATCTTGGCAGCACTTCGCGCCCGGGATACCCAAGGAATTGGTCAACATGTCGAGATTGATCTATTCACTTCCGCACTTTCTGGAATGGCGAATCAGAGTGGAGCATTTGCGGCAGCCGGCGTTAATCCGACTCGAATGGGTAACCATCATCCATCAATAGTTCCTTACGGAATTTTCTGTGCAAAAGATCGCGACATAGCCATTGCGGTAGGCAACGATCGCCAATTCGAAGCCTTTGCTAAGTTGCTAAAGATTGAAGACAAGAACCTTGAAAGAAATGAAAATCGAGTAGCAAAGCGAGATGAAGTAATCTCTCTAATAAATTCAAAACTTGCCGAAAAATCGGCCCAAGAATGGATAACTCTATTTCGAGAACATGAAATTCCCGCTGGACCGATAAACACTATTGCCGAAGCTTTTGCCTTTGGCCAAGAAAACGGACTGCAATTAATAGTTAAAACCGGCGATGAGAGTTCAGTTGTTAATCCAATAAAGCTCTCTGAAACCCCTGCGGAGTATCGAAACCCTTCACCACCGTTAAGTTGAAGCGATTGCTGGCTTCTGCCGCGAAAGTATTGCCCAAGTAACTGCTAAAACTATTCCGACAGTGCAGATCAAAGTGCTTGGTGGAATAACTTCTCCAAGAAGGAGCACTGACCAACCTAAAGTCATAAACACTTGTAACTGTTGAACTTGCGCTCCTCGTGCAGTACCTGCATCTTTCAAACCTCGATACCAGGGTATAAAACCTAGATACATGGAAGAAAGTCCTATTACCAGCATTCCAATATTTGCTTGGGTTGTTATTTCTACCTTTGATTCAGTGCTAAACCATAAGATGAGTGAAGCTATAAAAGTTACGGGGAGTGCCAATACAACGACCCAGGATATTACTTTCCAGCCTGAATAAATCTTCGTTAATTCTGCTCCTTGTACATAGCAAAACGATGAAGCAATAACTGCACCGATTGCTAATAGGTCAGCAATTAAGTCATTTACATCAAAAGAACTTCGACTAGCTGTGAAGTAGATCAAGATTGCCGTTCCGACAACGCTTGCAATCCAAAAGTCTCTCGATACGTTTTCATGTCCTCGCATCACGGCAAAAATGGCTGTCACGAGGGGCATGACTGAAGCTACGACTGCGACAGGAGCAGTTTCAGTTCTCATTAATGCCAGTGCAATCAAGATGGGCCAACCAAAAACGGCTCCTAATAATGTGTAAAGAAATTCCTTGTAATGTCCAGGAGGAATCAAAGATTCACCGGCAATCTTGAGAAAAGTAATCGCTAAAACACCGGCAATCACGGCACGACCAGTTGCGGTAAACAGCGGGCTATAACTTTCAAGTGCCCACTTAGTCATTGGAAGTGAAAGCGAAAAGAGAACCACAGCGAAGAAAGCAAAGGCGATACCTTGGAACTGGGTTCTATCCAATCGTGACTCTTTCATTTTGTGGACGATACTGGGATCGAACCAGTGACCCCTTCCATGTCAAGGAA
>CAYRXG010000015.1:0-15095 GCA_964428285.1 uncultured Clavibacter sp. | reverse complement strand
AACTTAAACAGCTTAAAGGCGTTTTGGATTTGGCAGGTAAAGGTCGGTACAAAACTGTTAGTGCTCGCGTGATCAGCAAAGGAGGCACGGCGACTATCAGTGAATCAATTGTGATTGATCAAGGTTCACAGGCAGGAATTACCAGAGATATGACGGTAATTTCAGAAAGTGGACTAGTTGGAGTTGTTAAATCAACCACCGCAACCACATCAGTCGTAATGCTCATGAGCGATCCTGCTTTTCGCGTCGGAGTGAGAGTTGCTGGCACTCAACATATGGGAATTTTATCTGGCGAAGGAGAGGGTCGTTATTTCGTACAGATGTTAAGCGCTGCTGGCGAAATCAAATTTGAAGATTCACTATTAGCTAGAGGCAGTTCTGGCGATAAACCATTTGTGCCCGGCGTTCCAGTGGGACGTGTTATTTCAGTAGAAAATAGAGTTGGACAATTGACGGCACGAGCGAGGGTTGAGCCTTACGTTAAATTCGATTCACTTGGCGTTGTTAGCGTAGTTATTAAATCTTTAGGCGGGGATCCAGGTGATGCCTTAGTTCCGCAAGCGCCACGGCCAGCACCGACGGTAACCGTATTTGTTACCCCAAGCGAATAGTTAAAAGAAATTTCATGAGATTAAGTCGATTACCACTAGTTGTAGGAGTCCTACTCTCTATTTTTATCTTGCAGGAAGCATTTATCAATCGAATTGATTTTTACCTCGGCGGTTTCTCTCTCTACTTGGTCTTTGTGATCGCTTGGGTAATAAATGAAGAGCCAGAAAACGCCATGTTAATTGGTTTTTTTGCCGGTTTGATCGCAGACCTTTCTCCAACTTTGGAAGCTCCATTTGGACTTTGGACTTTTGTTTTAACGGGTTTTTGTTATTTACTAGTGACAACTATTCGAGGTAATTTAGAGCCGCAAATTAGCCCAATTCAGATGTCCCTAGTTACGTCAATTAGCGCAACATTTCTCTTAATTATCTTCATAATATTTGGAGCAATTCTTGGTCAAGAAGTTGCTTCGGTCATCGTACTAATTAAGGAAATTGCCGGGAATTTACTTTGGAGTTTGGCGTTAGCTCCAATCTATATTCCTATGACTTTAAAGATTCACAAAATTTCTCTGACGGCAAGGGAACGATAATTGAGAGATAGAACATCAATTGCAATCGTCGTAGCCCAAATTTTTGTGGTTTCTCTAATGATGGCGCTATTCGGTCGCCTTTTCTATTTGCAAATAGCCGATGGTCCGCGTTATCAAGAAGCCGCTCTAGATATTCAAAGTAGAGATATCGTCACTCCAGCCCTACGTGGGCTAATTGTTGATATGGAAGGTGAACCACTAGCTACAAATAAAGCCGGATTAATGGTGACTGCAGATCGCTCAATTTTGGATCAACAACCTGACAAAGGCAGAAGTATTCTCTCTCGCGTTTCAGAGGTGTTGAATCTCGATTCAACAGATGTTTATGCCAGAACAAGGCTATGTGGCGAATTGCAGAAATCCGAGCGAAATGGTTGCTGGACGGGAAATAGATACCAACCAATTCCAATTACAAAAGAAGCCACCGAAAGTCAGGTACTCCGAATTTTAGAGAGATCTGATTTATACCCAGGTATCGGAGCCGAACCAGTATCAATCAGGTATTACCCTGCGAAATCAGGAGAGCGGGCAACACATGTACTTGGTTATATCGGACCGGTTACCGAATCTGATCTAAATAATGAAAAAGGAAAGCGTTATTACCGTAATGAGTTGATTGGGAAAGCTGGAATTGAAGTTCAATATGATGAATTTCTTCGAGGTACGCCTGGGATACGCACCGTAATTGTCAATTACAAGGAATCAGTAACTAGTGAATCTAGAAATATTGAACCGATTCCGGGTAATCATTTAGTCTTAAATATAAATGCCAAGCTGCAGAGCGCAGCCGAGGAAGCCTTAAAGAATGCAGTGCAACGTGCCCGTGGTAGTGGCTATCGAGGAGATTCCGGTGCTGCAATTGTTATGGATCTTGAAGGTCGAGTTATGGCGATGGCCTCTTATCCGGATTACGACCTAAATATTTGGGAAAATGGAATAACTGTTAGACAAGCAAAAGAGCTTTATAGTCAACAAAGTGCTGTTCCAGCTCTATCACGTGCGATACAGGGAAGTTTTGCACCAGCATCAACTTTCAAAGTTGTTTCTCTATCTGCTGCGGCATCTGCTAACTACAACTTGAGAAGTACTTATGATTGTCCGGCCCAAGTTGAAATTGGTAATCGAATCTTTAGAAATTTTGATAGCAAACCTGCCGGCCGCATCTCAATGACTACTGCGATGGCAATTTCTTGTGACTCAATCTGGTATCAAATTGCCTATGATGAATGGGTTCGCGACGGCGGGTTAAAACCAATAAGTAACCCTAAGGATAATTTCTTCAAGACCGCAAAAGGTTTTGGAGTCGGAAAGAAAACTGGAATCGATTTGCCATCGGAAGTATCTGGTCGATTGCCCGATCGCCAGTGGCGAAAAGACTGGTATGCGGGTAACAAAGATTTCTACTGCAATTACAAAGAACGCGCCAAGAAATCGCAACTCACCGAATACTTAATTGCTCTGGCCGTAGAGAATTGCATCGATGGCGACAAAGTTAGAGCTGGCGATATGGTTAATTTCTCAATTGGTCAAGGAGATGTCCTTATGACACCAATCCAAATGGCTGTCATGTATGCAGCAATTGCAAACGGTGGCGAACTTGTAAAGCCACAAGTTAGGCGTGCAGTAGTTACTCCAACAGGTAAAGTCCTTGAGAAATTTGAGAAGACGGTTACAGGAACATTGCCTATAAAGAAATCAACTTTGAAGTTGTTACAGAGTTCATTACGAGCGGTCGTTACATCTGGAACAGCGCGCGGAGCTTTTTCTGGATTGCGAGCAGAAGTTAGCGGCAAGACGGGTACGGGGCAGGTTTTTGGCAGAAACCTCGATGGCTCTGCAAAAGATGACACTTCTTGGTTTGCTTCTTATGCGCCAAGCAAAAACCCACAATATGTCGTCGTCATGATGGTAAGCCAAGGTGGTTTTGGAGCTAGTACCAGCGGCGTCGGCGTGAGAAGAATTTATGACTCAATCTTTGGTGAATCAGGAAAGCAAGCGATATTCCCAAATGGCGCATCGACTGAAATCCCAGCTATTAAGAATAAGGTTTCATGATGCATCAATTACCAGTACGTACAAATAAGAGACGATTCCTGACTGGTACGGATCCACTAATAAATGTTTCGGTATTACTTCTTTCTTTGTTTGGCATTGTTCTGGTTTACGCAGCAACCAGAGATTGGTTTGCTGTAAATAATCAAGACCCTGAGTATTATTTAAAGCGTCAGCTCATAAATGTTGTTATTGGCTTTGCTCTGGCATACGGAACTACTTTGGTCGATTACCGATTACTGCGCGCTTACACCCCAATCTTCTGGGGTCTAGGCGTGCTTGGGCTTTTACTTGTCTTAGTCCCCGGAGTAGGCAGTGTGGTTAACGGAGCGCGCTCTTGGATAGTTTTTCCTGGAGGATTCCAAATTCAACCTGCCGAAATAGCTAAGCTAACAATTATTGTAGGTATGGCGCTTATTCTTGCCGAACGTGAAGCTGGTTCCTCTGATCCGACTGATCGCCAAGTTCTCTATTCATTAATTGTGGCAGCAATACCAATTCTTTTAATTGTGCTACAGCCAGATTTAGGAACCGTAATGATCATATCTGCGGCAGTTATTTCAATGATTGCAATATCGGGAGCGCGAATTAGATGGGTTATTGGTTTACTAGTTGTAGGTGTTACGGGTGCTTATCTAGCTGTTGCTAGCGGTGAAGTTAGCGAATATCAACTAAATCGTTTACGCGCTTTTGTTGATCCATTTGCCGACCCACAGGCATCTGGATATCAATTACGACAATCGAGAATAACAATCGGTTCTGGTGGACTATTTGGCACAGGACTTTTTAATGGACCGCAAACTAATGGTCGTTTCGTTCCTGAACAACAAACTGATTTCATATTTACAGTTTCGGGCGAGGAGTTAGGTTTCGTAGGTTCTGCTTTTATTTTGACTCTGTACTTTGTGATATTAATGAGGGCTTTCTCAATTGCAAAGCGAACCAATGACCAATTTGGAAGATTAGTAACTATGGGAGTAATTGCTTGGTTTTCATTTCAAATATTTCAAAATATTGGAATGACCATGGGATTAATGCCAATGACTGGCGTACCGTTGCCATTCCTCTCTTATGGTGGATCAAGCATGTTTGCAAATATGATTGGAATTGGCTTGCTTCAAAATGTTTATCAACGCACTAGATAGGGTGATTTTCTCTAGTATTTAAGCCTCATCTTGCTGAATTAGGGGTACGTTCATCGAATGTGCCATACTTGGCAACGCAATCGCCTGATGGTTGCCAGACCGCTCTTTAGGTGCGGTCGGCAAAACTAAGAAAAGGCGCAACCGAGTTTTAGACGTCCTTCGGGACGCAGATAAAGGATTTAGTTATGGCCGAAGAGCCAAAAAAGACGCGTAAGCGCGCTGTTAAGAAATCATCTGAAGCGACTGAAAAGTCCGCGGAAAAAAAGTCGGAGAAGAAAAGTAAAGCTGCGATTCCAACACCGATTTTTCAAGCGGCTCCTGTTTCCCCGAGAGGCGAACGAAAAAAGAGCGAGAGTGAAACCCAAGAAAACGAGAATCGTCGCCGTCGTCGCCGAAGAGGCGGTAAAGATCGCCGACGTAGCGATCGCGATGAGAAGTTAGAAGCCGATAGAGAGAAATCAGAGAACAAAAACTCAGACACTAAGAAATCGGATAGTAGAAAAGAGATTCAACCTGCTGGTGAGCCGGTATTCAAGAAACGAAGACGCCGCCGCCGTTCTGGCGCCGAAGATGTAACTCCTGGCGAAAGCGTGGAAGATGGCGTTGTAACAGTTGTAAAAGTTAGAGATGCCAGACCTGCTACAGAGAGAAGCAACGATCGCGGTAGAGATCGAAAGAGTTTCGAACGTCGCGATCGACGTGATCGCTTCAGAGATCGTGGTCGAGATAGATCGCGATTCAACGAGCATCGAGAATTTAACCGTGATTACAAAGAGAATAGACGTCGCGGAACAATCCTTACCGATGCGGAATTCTTAGCTCGACGCGAATCTGTAGACCGTGAGATGTTGGTCCGTCAGCAAGGCGACCGCACTCAGATTGCAATTCTAGAAGACAATATTTTGGTTGAACATTATGTAAATAAGAGCAGCAATATCTCCTATGTTGGAAACGTTTATTTAGGAAAGGTTCAAAACGTACTTCCATCAATGGAGGCTGCATTCGTTGATATTGGCAAAGGAAGAAACGCAGTTCTTTATGCTGGTGAAGTCAATTGGGATGAGACTGGGCTTGCTGATAACAAGGAAAGAAAAATTGAACGAGTCTTAAAAACCGGTCAATCAGTTCTTGTGCAAGTTACTAAAGATCCAATTGGTCAGAAAGGTGCTCGCTTAACGAGCCAGATTTCACTGCCGGGACGTTATTTAGTTTATGTACCTGGCGGCGGAATGAGTGGTATTTCGAGAAGACTTCCAGAGAGCGAACGAAACCGTCTAAAAGATATTTTGAAGAACTTGATTACCGAAGATGAAGGCGTAATCGTTCGAACTGCTGCTGAAGGCGCATCAGACGAAGAATTGACTCGCGATGTAACTCGTCTTAAAGCGCAGTGGGAAGATATAAAGAAGAAATCAGAAAATAGTTCAACAAAAGCTCCATCGCTTCTTTATGGCGAACCCGATCTTGCAATCAGAGTTATTCGAGATATCTTCAATGAAGACTTTAGGAAATTGACGGTTCAAGGAACTGATGCCTGGGACGATATTCATAATTACCTTGGCCATATCGCTCCTGAATTAATGCAAAAAGTTGAAAAGTGGACAGGAGTAAAGGATCTCTTTACGGAGAACCGTGTAGATGAACAACTAGCCAAAGCTCTAGACCGGAAAGTCTTCTTGCCATCGGGTGGATCTCTTGTAATCGATAGAACCGAAGCGATGGTCGTAATTGACGTTAATACCGGAAAGTTCATCGGCAAAGGTGGAAATTTAGAAGAGACTGTCACTAAGAACAATCTAGAAGCTGCCGAGGAAATTGCGCGCCAACTTCGCCTTCGCGATTTAGGTGGAATTATTGTTATTGATTTTATCGACATGGTTCTAGAGTCAAATCGCGAGCAAGTTCTCCGCCGATTAGTTGAATGCCTTGGTAGAGATCGAACAAAGCATCAAGTTGCAGAAGTAACTTCGCTAGGTCTTGTGCAAATGACTCGAAAACGCGTAGGTCAAGGATTAATAGAAGCATTCTCGACAACTTGCGAAAGTTGCGGTGGCCGTGGAATTCATGTTCATATGGAGCCGGTCGATAAAAAGAAATTAGATCGTGAAATAGTTCCAACTGGAGAAGTTGAAAATACTGAGTCAGAGACTGACCCAGTTTCAGCAGATGAGCCGAGTGAAGAATCATCAGATGATGACAAACGCACCCGATTTGGTCGCCGGCGCAGAAGGGCCGCTAGCACTGGAGTTCTAACCCCTGATGGTGACTCGGTTTGACCCCGAGGCGCCTCAATCTCTAACCTAGCCCCCTGCATCAACTGAGCAGTTATCGGAAGGAATCTCGTGTACGCGATTGTTAAGGCTGGCGGCCGTCAAGAAAAGGTTGCAGTTGGCGACACTGTCTTTGTTGATCGCATTGAGGCTGCACCTGGTTCAACAGTTTCATTTCCAGCAGTCCTAGTAGTTGATGGCGATTCAGTAACTTCTGATCCAAAAGTTTTGTCAGGTGTAAAAGTCACCGGTGAAATCGTTGCTGAAGTTAAAGGACCAAAGATTCAGATTCTTCGCTATAAGGCAAAGACCGGATATCGCCGTCGCCAAGGTTTCCGCTCGAAGAACACTCGAGTAAAAATCACCGCTATTAACGGTGTGAAGTAAGGAGCAAATAAATGGCATCCAAAAAAGGCGTCTCCTCGACACGAAATGGTCGCGATTCCAATCCGCAATACCTTGGCATCAAACGCTTTGGTGGTCAGGTTGTAAATAGCGGAGAGATTTTGGTTCGCCAACGTGGAACTAAGTTCCACCCTGGCAAGAACGTAGGAATTGGCAAAGATGACACACTCTTTGCATTAGCTGCCGGCGCAGTTGAATTTGGCAGCGCTCGTGGTCGTCGCGTTGTAAATATTGTTCCAGTTTCTTAACCAACGGACTTAATTTTGTCGGGTCCGTAATTACGGGCCCGATTTTCTATTTGGAGGGTTATGGCTACTTTTGTAGATCGTGTAACGCTCCATGTCAGTGCCGGTAAAGGTGGAGACGGTTGTGTTTCTGTACATCGCGAGAAATTTGTTCCTCTAGGCGGACCAGACGGTGGCAGCGGTGGACGAGGCGGAGACGTTGTTCTTGTTGTCGATCCCGATGTAACAACTCTTCTTGATTTTCATCATTCGCCACACAAATCAGCAACTTCGGGGCGACAAGGATATGGATCACTCAAGAATGGTCCAGATGGTGAAGATTTAATTTTGGGTGTTCCCAATGGAACTGTCGTTTTATCTAGAGATGGAAAAGTTCTTGCCGATTTAGTTGGAAATGGCACCAGATTTGTGGCAGCTCAAGGCGGTCAGGGCGGACTTGGAAATGCTGCGCTCTCATCATCGAGACGTCGTGCACCTGGTTTTGCATTACTAGGCGAACCTGGTGAGAAAAGAACTTTAATTCTTGAACTCAAATCCGTTGCAGATATTGGGTTAATTGGTTTTCCAAGCGCTGGAAAGTCCTCTTTGATTGCAGCCATTTCGGCGGCGCGTCCAAAAATCGCTGATTACCCGTTTACAACTTTGGTTCCAAATCTTGGAGTTGTTCAGGCTGGCGAAGCACGATTCACGGTTGCAGATGTTCCAGGTTTAATTCCAGGAGCTTCTGAAGGTAAGGGACTTGGATTAGAGTTTTTGCGACATGTTGAGCGATGCGCTGCGCTTGTCCACGTCCTTGATTGTGGCGCTTTAGAAACAGAACGTGACCCAATCAAAGATTTTGAAATTATCGAAAACGAATTAAAGCAATATTCAGCGGACCTAAGTGATAGACCACGAATTATCGCGCTCAACAAAATTGATTTGCCTGACGGAAAAGCGATTGCAGATATGGTCGAACCAATCCTTAAAGAACGTGGTTATGAAGTATTTCAAATTTCAGCAGCCGCCAGACTTGGTTTAAGTGAACTTTTGTTTGCAATGGCAAGAATTGTTAAAGATTATCGAAGTAAACAGGTTAGTGATGAAAAGACTCGAATCGTCTTACGGCCTACTCCTGTTGATGATCGAGGTTTTAAGGTGATTACTAACGAAGATGGATCTTTTACTGTTACTGGGACAAAGCCTGAGCGTTGGGTGCATCAAACGAATTTTGGAAATGCTGAAGCAATTGGTTATCTAGCAGACCGTCTTGCAAGTCTTGGAGTTGAAAAAGAACTCTTCAAATTGGGCGCCAAAGCAGGCGATGAAGTGCGAATTGGCAACGGAGAGGACGCAGTTGTTTTTGATTGGGAGCCAACTATTGAGGCTGGTGCGGAATTGTTGGCCGGCCCACGTGGAGATGATTTGAGAATTCCGCGAGGCTGGGAAAAATCTGATGAAGAAGCAATTGACCAACTTGATGATGAGGAACTTGCCCAGCAATGGGAGAACCGTGTGCCGAACCCTTCTTCGCCCGTAGTGGAAGAAGATTCGAAGGGAAGCAATGAACACTCAAGGTAAAGTTACCTCTATGTCCAAGATTTCTCTGCAAGATGTTGCAAATCTTGCGAAGCTAGCTCGTATTGAAATGACAGATTCCGAGCTCGAACAATTATCAGGTGAACTCTCGGTAATTCTGGACGCAGTAGCAAGAGTTCAAGAAGTAGCGGGCGCCGAAGTTCCTCCAACGTCACATCCGCTTTCAATCACAAATGTGTTTCGCGATGATGTAAATAGACCAAGCCTTACTCCCGAGGAAGCTCTTTCCGGTGCGCCCGAGAAAGAAGAGCAACGCTTTAAAGTTCCTAAGATTTTAGGCGAAGAATGATTATCAATAAGAGCGCAACTGAAATGGCGCAACTTCTAAATTCGGGTGAAATTACTTCTGTCGAATTAACAAATCTTCATCTTGATCGGATTAAAGAAGTAGACGATAAAGTTAAAGCTTTTCTATATGTGGATCATGACGGCGCTCTCGAACAAGCAACGCTTGTAGATAATAAACGAAAGAGTGGCGAAAAACTCTCACCGTTAGCCGGTGTTCCGCTTGCTTTGAAAGATGTCATGACGCAAAAAGGAATTCCGACAACTTGTGGTTCAAAAATATTGGAAGGTTGGCGTCCTCCATATGATTCCACTGTAGTCTCTAGATTGAAGGCATCCGATGTCGTAATACTTGGCAAAACTAATTGTGATGAGTTTGCTATGGGATCTTCTACAGAAAATTCTGCTTTCTTCCCAACACATAATCCATGGGATTTAACAAGAATTCCTGGTGGCTCTGGTGGCGGATCTTCTGCATCGCTTGCCGCTTTTCAAGCGCCTCTTGCTATAGGTACTGATACCGGTGGATCTATTAGACAGCCTGCTGCGGTAACCGGAACAGTTGGAGTTAAACCAACTTATGGCGGCGTCTCTCGCTACGGACTCGTTGCATTCTCTTCTTCATTGGATCAAGCAGGGCCTTGTGCGCGTACTGTTTTAGATGCGGCATATCTTCACGAAGTTATTGGTGGGCATGATCCACTTGATTCAACATCTATTAATCAGCCTCTACCCCCAATCGTTGAAGCTGCTAAGAATCCAGATGTCAAAGGAATGAAGATTGGTGTCATAAAAGAATTACAAGGTGATGGATATCAACCGGGCGTTCTCAAACGTTTTAATGAATCCTTAGAAGAACTTGCAAAACTTGGCGCAGAAATTGTTGAAGTATCTTGCAAGTATTTCGATTATGCCCTTGCTGCATATTACTTGATTGCCCCCAGCGAATGTTCTTCTAATTTGGCCCGCTTTGATGCGATGCGATACGGAATGAGAGTCGGCGGTGGATCTGCAGAAGAAGTAATGAACGCAACTCGTGAAGCTGGTTTTGGTAAAGAAGTTAAACGTCGAATCATTCTAGGCACATATGCGCTATCAAGTGGTTACTACGATGCCTATTATGGAAGTGCTCAAAAAGTTCGCACTTTGATTTCTCGTGATTTTGCCACCGCTTTTGAGAAAGCCGATGTCTTAGTTTCTCCAACTGCTCCAACTACCGCATTTAAAATTGGGGAAAAGGCAAATGACCCAATTGCTATGTATCTAAATGACATTGCCACAATTCCAACAAATCTTGCGGGTATCTGCGGAATGTCGCTTCCTTCTGGACTTGCAGATGAAGATGGGCTACCAGCTGGTTTTCAAATAATGGCAGGCGCGATGAAAGATGATCGACTTTATCGAGTAGGTGCAGCTTTAGAGAGCGCTCTAGTCAATAAGTGGGGCGGACCCATTTTGGCAAAAGCTCCGCAATTGGTTGGTGGAAAGTGACAATTACTTTTGAGGAAGTTCTAAGCAAGTACGAACCAGTATTAGGTCTTGAAGTTCATGTTGAACTTGGGACCAAATCAAAGATGTTTTGTGGTTGCAACACTGTATTTGGTGCTGCGCCTAATACTCAAACATGTCCGGTATGTCTCGGCTTTCCAGGTTCTTTACCGGTAGTAAATGGAAAAGCAATTGAATATACGATTGCAATTGGTCTGGCATTGAACTGTTCTATAGCGCCATATTCGCGATTTGCTAGAAAGAATTATTTCTACCCAGATATGCCGAAGAATTTTCAAACTTCGCAATATGACGAACCAATCTGTTTCAATGGTTATCTTGATATTAAAGTAGAAACCGATGATGGACTTAAAGATTTTCGAATTGAAATTGAACGAGTTCACATGGAAGAAGACACAGGCAAATCTCTACACATGGGTGGAGCCACCGGACGAATTCATGGTGCGGATTACTCGCTACTTGATTACAACAGGGCCGGAATACCACTAGTCGAAATTGTTACAAAACCAATTACTGGAACTGGAAAGTATGCACCGCAGGTCGCACGAGCTTATGTTGCAGAGCTAAGGGATATCTTGCGCTCACTCGGAGTCAGCGATGTAAAGATGGAACAAGGCTCTCTTAGATGCGATGCCAACGTTTCCCTCAAACTTATTGGAGAGCCAAAGTTCGGTATCCGCAGTGAAACCAAGAATGTAAATTCATTACGAAGCGTTGAACGTGCAGTACGAAGCGAGATGATTCGACATGCAGAAGTCTTGAATTCAGGTAATCGAGTAATTCAAGAAACCAGACATTTTCATGAAGACACTGGCGAAACAACTCCTGGTCGCTCCAAGGAACAGGCCGAGGATTACCGCTACTTCCCAGAACCTGATCTAGTTCCAGTTGCACCTGCTCCTGAGTTCATTGAAGGAATACGCAAGTCACTTCCAGAAAAACCTTCAGCTCGAAGAAAGCGCCTACAAGATTCATGGCAAGTTCCAGATAAAGAAATGGCGGCAATGATCAATGCCGATGTATTGGATTTAGTTGAAGCAACTGTAGTTCTTGGCGCTGATCCAGCAAGAGCACGCAGCTGGTGGCTGGGCGAGATTGCCAGAATTGCAAATGAACGAGAGGTGCCAGCCGCAGAATTGCCGATTACTGCATCAGATGTTGCAGAAGTTGTTGATTTGATAAATCGTGGTGAGCTCACTGACAAATTGGCGAGACAAGTCGTTGAATCAGTAATTAATGGTGAAGGGCGACCAAAAGAAATCATCGCTGCAAAAGGAATTAAGGTCGTTTCAGATGATTCAGCGCTTATGGTTGCGATCGAGAATGCGATTGCTGCACAACCTGATGTTGCTGAAAAAGTCCGTAACGGACATGTTCCTGCCGCTGGCGCACTTATTGGCGCTGTCATGAAAGAAACAAAAGGTCAGGCGGATGCCGCTAAAGTTAGAGAATTACTTCTTAAACATTTGGGACAGAATGTATGAGTAAGAATCCAATGAAACCACGTTCGTATTTGGTTACAGATGGACTAGAGCGTGCCCCTGCTCGCGGCATGTTGCGAGCTGTCGGTATGAAAGATGAAGATTTTGATAAGCCACAAATTGGAATCGCATCTTCTTGGAATGAAGTTACTCCGTGCAACTTGTCGCTTGATCGGTTAGCAAAGGCTTCGAAAGAGGGAGTAATAAAAGCTGGTGGATTCCCGATGCAATTTGGAACTATTTCGGTATCAGATGGAATTTCCATGGGCCATGAAGGAATGCACTTCTCTTTAGTATCTAGAGAAGTTATTGCAGATTCTGTTGAGACGGTTATGGAAGCTGAACGTTTAGATGGAATGGTTACTTTTGCTGGTTGTGACAAATCTCTTCCTGGAATGATGATGGCCGCAGCGAGAATTAACGTTGCAAGCGTATTTGTTTATGCCGGTTCAATCATGCCTGGAAAAGTTGACGGTAGAGATGTGACAATCATTGATGCTTTTGAAGCTGTTGGTGCATGTGCGCGAGGATTGATTTCGCAAGAAGAGGTCGACAAGATTGAAAGAGCTATTTGTCCTGGTGAAGGAGCCTGTGGCGGTATGTATACCGCTAATACGATGGCTTCAATTGGCGAAGCGCTCGGACTTTCTTTACCTGGATCTGCAGCACCACCATCTATCGATCGCCGAAGAGATAATTACGCTATTAAATCTGGTGAAGCAGTCGTTGAATTAATTAGAAAAGGAATTCGCACTCGAGATATTCTCACCAAAGAGGCATTTGAAAACGCAATTACAATTTTGATGGCGTTGGGTGGATCGACAAATGCAGTGCTACATCTTCTTGCAATTGCCCATGAGGCTCGAGTCCCACTTACTTTAGAAGATTTCCATCGCGTTGGTTCCAAAGTTCCACTTCTGGGCGATTTAAAGCCATTTGGAAAATATGTTATGAACGATGTGGACAAAGTTGGAGGAGTTCCGGTTGTACTTAAGGCGCTCTTTGACGCTGGTTTAATTCATGGCGATTGTTTAACAGTAACCGGAAAGACAATGGCAGAAAATCTTGCCGAAATTTCTCCACCAGATCCTGATGGTCAAATTTTGAAATCGACTAAAACTGCAATTGCAGCAACGGGTGGCATAACAATTCTTGGTGGAACTCTGGCTCCAGAAGGTGCTGTAACAAAAGTCGCAGGAGTTGGTGTCGATGTATTCGAAGGACCTGCAAGAGTTTTTGATCGCGAGCAGAGCGCAATGGAGGCTTTAGAAAACGGCACAATTCAAGCTGGAGATGTTGTTGTAATCCGTTATGAAGGTCCTAAAGGCGGACCAGGAATGCGCGAAATGTTGATGATTACTGGCGCAATCAAAGGAGCCGGATTAGGAAAATCAGTATTGCTAATTACTGATGGACGTTTCTCCGGAGGAACAACTGGATTGTGCGTCGGCCACGTAGCGCCTGAAGCAGTTGATGGTGGGCCAATTGCACTAGTTAAAGATGGTGATCAAATCAGAATTGACGTGAATGCTAGGACTTTAGATTTATTGGTTGACCCAAACGAAATAATCGAACGTAGAAAAGCCTTTAAACCCTTACCTCCAAGATACACACACGGAGTTCTCTCTAAATATACGAAGTTAGTGGGTTCTGCTTCACGCGGAGCGGTCTGCGACTAGTTTCACATGCTGAGATGGGAATCTCAGGGGTTGACTCACCCTATTTGGGGAATGGATAATTCAGGCATGGCAACGAACACAATCTCTGTATCAGTGGTGGTGATTCGTTGCGCGTGATCTAAATAAAAGATCACGCGCACCCTCAGGAAACTGAGGGTTTTTCCATTAATAGGGCAAAAACTAAAGATTGATAACCGAGAAGAGAGGAGTCAGAGATGAGTGAGCAGATAACCGGGGCACAGTCACTAGTGAAATCGCTAGAACTTGCCGGAGTAGATGTCATGTTTGGAATCCCTGGCGGCGCAATTCTTCCGGCATACGATCCGATCTACGATTCAAAGATCAGACATATTTTGGTTCGTCATGAACAAGGTGCTGGCCATGCTGCAACTGGCTATGCACAAGCAACTGGAAAAGTTGGCGTCTGCATCGCAACTTCAGGACCTGGTGCCACAAACTTGGTTACCCCACTTGCTGATGCACATATGGATTCAGTTCCGATGGTTGCAATTACTGGTCAGGTGCCAGGACCTGCAATTGGCACCGACGCATTTCAAGAAGCAGATATCCGTGGCGTTACGATGCCTGTTACAAAACACAACTACTTAATTACTAATCCGGAAGATATTCCAAGAGCTATTGCCGAAGCATTTTATATTGCAAAATCGGGACGCCCAGGACCGGTGCTAGTTGATATTGCAAAAGACGCTTTGCAGAAGTTGACTGGTTTTAATTATCCGAAGCAATTGGATTTGCGTGGCTATCGTCCACAAGTTGAACCTGATAATCAGGCAATAAAAGATGCAGCAACCTTAATTTCTGAATCCAGCAAGCCAGTTTTCTATATTGGCGGTGGCGTAATAAAGGCAAATGCTGCGCGTGAATTGTTAGAGCTTGCGCAAGTTGTTGGCGCGCCAGTCGTAACAACTTTGATGGCACGTGGCGCATTTCCAGATAGTCATAAACAGCATTTAGGTATGCCTGGCATGCACGGAACAGTTGCTGCGGTCACAGCGCTACAAAAGGCAGATTTACTAATCACACTTGGCGCCAGATTTGATGATCGAGTTACCGGAAAATTAAGTAGTTTTGCAGTAAATGCCAAAATTATTCACGCTGATATTGATCCAGCAGAGATTGGCAAGAATCGCTATGCGGATGTTCCGCTAATTGGCGATTTGTTGCCAACAATAAAAGCCTTGATTCCAGCTGTAAAAGAGGCTTTCAAGAAGCGTCAACCTGATTTCTCAACTTGGTGGCGCCAGATGAATTCACTTCGTGAGACTTATCCATTGGGTTACA
>CAYRXG010000014.1:0-17115 GCA_964428285.1 uncultured Clavibacter sp. | reverse complement strand
AAATCAGGTGTTGCTTAATGCCCACTTTCAAATTCAATAATGAGCCAATTCCCTTTGAAAATGGCGACTCAGTAGCTGCCGCACTTTTGCGCGGCGGGATAACAAGTTTGCGGACAACGAGATTTAAAGGCGAACCGCGGTCGATATTTTGCGGCATTGGTCATTGTTACGACTGTCTGGTTTCAATTAATGGGGTTCTCAATCAACGCGCCTGTCTTGCAAAGGCCGAGCCAGATTTAAATGTTGCTAGCCAAGAGGGTTTTAATGAGTAAATCTTCTTATGACTACGTGATTATCGGCGCTGGCCCAGCGGGATTGTCAGCAGCGGCAACTTTTGCAAACAATTCCAAGAATGTTGTCATAATCGACCAATATCAAATTCCTGGCGGCCAATATTGGCGTCATAAATTTGGAGCTAATTTTCCTGCAAAAGAATTTGAATTCCTACTCTCATCTCCTTACGTGGAGTGGAAACTGGAGACTTCTGTCTGGCAGATTGAACAAGTAGATGGAAAGTTTTTACTTCATATAAGAACCGCAGGGAAAACTGCCGAAATCGAAGCAAATAAATTATTGGTTGCTACCGGAGCAATTGAACGTTCCATTCCTATCCCGGGCTGGACGCTTCCTGGCGTAATCACCGCCGGCGGCCTCCAATCGCTGGTAAAGGGGTTTTCAACTGCCCCTGGAAATTCCATTGTTTTAGGTGGATCAGGTCCATTTCTTTTCCCCGTGGTTGAATCTCTCTTATCGCTGAACAATCCCCCAAAAATTATCGGTGTTTTTGAACTTAGGAATTTATCTAGATGGTGGCGAAATATTCCAGGATTAATTCTCAATCCCGAGAAGCTATTTGAGGCGATAAAGTTTTTGTACTTTTTAAAGCGCAATAAGATTACATTTTCGCAAAGTTCAAGAATCTCCAAAATTAAATTGGTAAACAACTCGCTGTCAGTTGAAATAGTTGACTCCAGGGGCAGAGCCCAAGAAGAGATAGCTTCGGTAGATAATGTGGCTATCTCCTATGGGTTTACGCCAGATTTAACATTTGCAAGTATTTTAAAACTCGAACGAGAAATTGTTTTTGGCGAAGAATCTGTCAAAGTTAATAGTTGGCAGAGAAGCTCAGTAGAAGGAATCTGGGCTGCCGGCGAAGTTACTGGTATTGGCGGTCACGAACTGGCAATTTCAGAGGGCAAAGTTGCCGCCTTAGATATGTTAGAAAAGAATTTTGCGACAGTATTTACGAAATTTAAAAGGTTTAGACAACGTCTCTTTGCTCAAGGCTTGGCCAAGATTTATCAGCCTCCCAAAGAGTGGCTTGATTGGAGTTCTGAAGACTTCGTGGTCTGCCGATGTGAAGAAGTATCAAAATCAGAGATTATTGATTCTTTCGAAAAGCTCGGTGCAGATTCGGCGCGAACATCTAAGTTATTTACTAGAGCAGGAATGGGAATGTGCCAAGGGCGCATCTGTCATCGAAATGTTTCAGACCTAGCCGAACGTTTCTCTGATAAGAAAACGGGTATCGCTTCAGTTACTCGCCCAATAGGTGGGGCGGTTACTTTGGGCGAGCTTTCCGACTAACATCTAGCACTATGAAACCATGGCAAGGAATTCTCACCGCAACGGCTACTCCATTTAAAAATGATTTATCGATTGATTTTGATAAATATGCCGAACATGTAGCTTGGCTTGCATCTTTTGGACATCTAGGTGTAATTCCGAATGGATCACTTGGTGAATACCAAGTATTGACTCCGCAGGAACGCGCGCAAATGGTCACTACTGCGATAGCCGCCGCACCAAAAGGATTTCATGTAGTTCCTGGCGTGGCAGCTTACGGCGCCAGAGAAGCTCAACAATGGGCTGAACAAGCGGCATCTGCTGGCGCGAGTGCAGTGATGTTGTTACCTCCAACTTCATACCGAGCAAATGATGATGAAGTTCTAGCTCATTACAAAGAGGTAGCTAAAGTAGGTATTCCAATAATTGCTTACAACAATCCGTTTGATACCAAAGTTGACCTAACGCCAGCGTTAGTTGGACGTATCGCTGAAGAAGTCCCAGAAGTTATTGCCATTAAAGAATTTTCTGGAGATGTAAGAAGAGTATGGCAAATTCACTCTTATGCCCCACGAATCGATGTCATGGTAGGAGCAGATGATGTGCTTCTCGAACTTGCGACTGGTGGAGTGACAGGTTGGATCGCTGGTTTCACAAATGCGCTACCAAGAGAGTCAAAAATTGTTTACGACTTGGCGCTGGCTGGAGATTTCATAAAAGCGCGCCCACTTTATGCTGCACTACATGACTTATTCCATTGGGATAGCCAGAAAGAATTTATTCAAGCGATTAAAGCAACGATGGAGTTTGAAGGCAGATACGGTGGTCCGACTCGCTTGCCAAGACTTCCACTTCCGAAATCGGATCAAGAGAAGCTACATAAACAATATTTGAAGTTCAAAGCAAACTTCAACGCCTAATGAGCAAATTACTCCGCAACATAAAGACGGTAGAAAGCCATACCGAGGGCATGCCAACCCGCGTTGTGATTGATGGTTATGGCGAGATCCCCGGCGCAACTATGTTTGAAAAGCGTCTTAATTTCATGGCCAGTGACGATGCGTTTCGCAAATGGCTAATGTTCGAACCACGTGGACATTCAGCTATGAGCGGCGCGATCTTGCAAAAACCAACCAGAACTGATGCAGACTGGGGCGTTGTATATATTGAAGTTTCCGGATGTCTCCCGATGTGTGGACACGGAACAATTGGGGTCGCAACTGTCTTAGTTGAAAAGAAATTAGTTCCGGTCCAAGAACCAGTTACGACGATAAAGCTCGATACTCCCGCAGGTTTGGTTACAGTCGATGTACGAGTAGAGAATGGCAAAGCCAAGAATGTCACGATTACAAATGTTCCATCTTTTTTGTTTGCTCAAGACCAAGAGGTAGATGTTAAAGATTTTGGCAGATTGAAATATGACATTGCTTACGGTGGAAATTTCTATGCAATCGTTCCAATTGATCGAGTTGGAATTGAGTTCAAACGAGAAAATGGAGCTAAGTTCCTGGATCTTGGTTTAAGAATTAGTGATGCAATTAATGAACAGAATCGACCAGTTCATCCGGAGAATAAAGATATTGCGATCTGTCATCATGTTGATTTCATTGCGCCCGGAAATAATGCTCTTCATTGGAAAAATGCCATGGCTATTTATCCAGGTTGGTTTGATCGCTCCCCTTGTGGAACTGGTACCAGCGCACGACTTGCTCAGATGCATGCGCTAGGTCAGTTTAAAGACGAAGATGTATTGATTAACGAGTCATGGATCGGATCGGTTTTTGAGGGCAGGGTAAAAGAGCGAACAAAAGTTGGATCGTATTCAGCAATCGTTCCTACGATTACGGGTCGGGCTTGGATAATGGGTGAATCCAACTGGGTCTTAGATTCCACGGATCCATTCCCAGAAGGTTTTCTGGTTTAAAAATTAACTCACTATTAGAAAGTGGTAGAAGTTCATGTCGAATCTAGAAGCGTTGGTCTCAAAATCTCGCAGTTCCCAAGTTGCTTGGAGCGCAGATCCAATTGCGAGGTCCAATGCTCTTTCTAAGCTGGCAAAACTCTTTACGGACAATCGCGACGCACTCATATCGTCAATGGTCAATGAAGTTAAGAAGCCTATAACCGAAGCCAGAGGCGAACTTAATCGCGCAATCAGCATCCTAGATTTTTATAGCGCTGCCGTTTTAGATCCTGACGGTCAGACTTTTCCTGCGCTAGCGCCTAATTACATTCTTTCATTGCGAAGAGCACATGGAGTTGCCGCCCTCATAACACCTTGGAATTTCCCCATTGCAATTCCATTTTGGAAAGCAGCGCCCGCACTGGCGATGGGTAATACGGTTCTAATAAAACCCAGTGAGTTTTCAAGTGATACGGCAAAACTATTCGAAAAGCGTGCCCAAGAGGTTTTTCCAGAAGGAGTTTTCTCTGTCATTCCTGGAGATGGCGAAATTGGTAAGTCCTTAATTGAAAGCGCTGATATCGCATCATTTACCGGTTCAGTACGAGTTGGAAAAGAAGTTGTATCTCAAGCGGCAAAATTAGGAATACCGGTTCAAGCAGAGATGGGTGGCCATAATCCCGCCTTGGTTCTTCCTGATGCAGATCTAAGTTTGTTAGCAGCTCAGTTTCCGATTGCCGCCTTTAGTTACTCTGGCCAAAAATGCACGGCTACTCGCAGAGTTATTGTGATCGGCGACAAAAAACGGAGAGATGAGGTTGCCGAAATATTGGTTGCTGCAACAAAGGCGCTCCAGATCGGTGATCCCTCCGACGAGAAAACTTTCATTGGACCGCTGATTCATCAAACTGCAAGAGAAAATTACGAGCGTGCTATCGCAGAAAGCTCAAAGGTTGGAAAAATTATCCATGGCGGTCAAACTATCGATGCAGCAATTAATCTGGTTTCACCAACCATCACTGTTGATGTCCCCTTGAATCATCAATTGATGTGTGAAGAAGTATTCGCTCCGATTGTCCATATTGCCAATGTCGAAACTTTGCCGGAAGCGATTAAGTTAGCAAATGATGTTCCATATGGACTTACCGCTTCGATTCATACCCAAGATTTAGCTGCTGCCTTTTCGATATCTAATAAGTTGGAAACTGGCATGGTCAAAGTTAATGGACCCACGGCAGGTGTTGATTTCTATGCACCATTCGGCGGAAGCAAAGACTCTTCATACGGTTCTCGCGAGCAAGGTAAAGCCGCTTTAGAGTTTTACTCACATACGCAAACAATTACTGTAAATGTTGGAAAAGGAAAATTTCCTTGCTAGAAGCAGTTCTATTAGGAATCCTCCAAGGTTTAACTGAATTCTTGCCAATTTCTTCAAGCGCACACTTGAGGATTGCAGGAATCTTTAATGAAAAAGCTGCAGATCCGGGAGCTAGTTTTACGGCAATAATTCAAATCGGAACTGAATTCGCAGTTTTGATTTATTTCCGAAGAGATATATCTCAAATTATTTCCAATTGGCTAAAGTCGGTTTTGAAGAAATCACATGATTCGAAATCTGCAAAACTAGGTTGGTTCATTATTTTAGGTTCGATTCCTATCGTTATTTTTGGTTTTCTCTTACAAGATCTGATACGAAAAGAATTTCGTTCACTTTGGCTAGTAGCTTGTGTTTTGATTGTCTTTGGCATTCTCCTAGGCCTAGCAGATCGATCCGGAACGCAGATGCGAGATTTATCAAAGATGCGTGTTCGTGATGCGATTTTTGCCGGATTAGCTCAATCTCTTGCGTTAATTCCCGGTGTTTCGCGTTCTGGAGCAACAATTGCACTCTGTCGCTTACTTGGCTTTAATCGCGTCGACGCCTTGCGCTTCTCTTTTTTACTGGCAATTCCGGCGGTGATGGCAAGTGGATTATTCGAGCTTTATAACTCAATTGAAAATCCAGGTTTATCGCGATTTAGTGGAGTTGAAACAGCAATCGCAACTGTTGCCTCCTTTGCTGTGGGATACCTTTCCATTTCCTGGTTAATCAGGTTTGTGAGAACAAAGTCTTTTGCGCCCTTTGTAATTTATCGCGTAATTCTCGGTGCTTTATTGCTTTCGCTTTTAGGATTCGGAGTAATAAATAGCTAATTGCTTATTTATTCTTGGAATTTTCTATTATAAATTGGTAGGAATTTTCAAAAATAGTTTGAGCTTCGTAATCAAGAGTTGCCACGTGATATGAATTTCCCAGCTCAACGCGTGACTTGGCTCCTGTCCCAATCTCTTTCATTATTACTTCTGTGTTAGAAACTGGAAGAACGTGATCATCAACGCTATGAAATAGGAGTGTTGGAACGTTTACTTCTGGAAGCAATTTTCTAGTTGCTTTCAATAGCTTATTTAGTTCTGCTACGCCTTTAGTTGGTAGAGCGTCATACCCCCACTCAGTCACATCTGGCTTTTTAATGTCGTCACCGACAGACGGTCGCTTTGGTACTAAGTATTTGATGATATTAATAAATTTGATTGCAGGGTCGGTGATATGAATCATTGGATTTACCAATATTATTCCTGATAAATTTACTTCCGATTTAGAAGTTGCAGCCGTGTATAAAGTATTGGCCCCGCCCATCGAAAGTCCGAAAATGAAAACTTCCGAAGTTTGCGCTTGCAAATTAAGAAGTTCTTTCTTTGCGCGATTAGTCCAATCTTGCCAATTGACTTTATTTAGATCTTGCCATCGAGTTCCATGACCAGGGATTCTTGGGACGGAAACTGTCACGCCTTTTTCATTAAGGAAATGCGCCCATGGGCGCATGGAGGCTGGAGATCCAGTAAAACCATGCAAGAGTAGAACTCCGGTTTTTGAATATTTTCCAGATCCTTGGGCAAAGTAATCATCTAGCCAACCCTTTGGTGCGCCTTCTGTCGCCATATCGGCATTCTACTTCTGAGGTTTAGTCAGTTCTAGGCTTTACATTTTGCACGTGAAGAATTTGCCCGTTATCAATGAGCGCCTCTTACTGGATACTACTTTTGTTGTTTTGGATTTAGAGACAACTGGCGGATCACCAACAAATTCGAAAATAACCGAGATAGGCGCTGTTAAGGTCAAAGGTGGCGAGGTTATTGGCGAGTTCCAAAGTTTTGTAAACCCTGAAACATCCATCCCTCCCTTTATATCGGTTCTCACTGGAATAACTGATGCCATGGTCGCGACGGCTCCTACCGTCGGTGAAGTATTCGCAACTCTTTTGGAATTTATAGGTTCTCCCCACGAAAGCGTTTTGGTTGCGCACAATGCTCCGTTCGATCTTGGATTCTTGAAATCTGCTGCTGAGACACTTAAATATTCTTGGCCAAAATACGAAGTTGTCGATACTGCCAAAATCTCTAGGTATGCGCTGACAAAGGATGACGTGAGCAATTTTAAATTAGCAACATTGGCTAAATATTTTGGAGCTCTCACGGATCCAGATCACCGTGCCCTCTCGGATGCTAGAGCAACCGTCGATGTGCTACACGGAGTTTTCGAAAGATTAGGATCACAAGGCATATTCAATTTATCCGATCTTAAATCTCTCTCGAATCAAATTACAGATGCACAACGAAGAAAGCGTTATCTTGCCGAGGATGCTCCAGAAGGACCCGGTGTTTATATATTTAAAGACGATCGCAACGAACCCCTATACATCGGCACCTCTCGAAATTTGAAGTCTCGCATTCGATCATATTTTTCTGGATCCGAAAGACGCAAGCGCATACACGACATGATTGCATTGGCATCAAAGATAGAGTTCATTGAGACGCCTACAATCCTTGAAGCGGAAATACGTGAACTAAGACTTATCGGCTCGGCACAACCACGTTTTAATCGCAGATCACGTTTTCAAAATAAAGCTTATGTATTGCGCCTGACTAGCGATGATTTTCCAAGAGTTTCCCTCGTAAAGGGCCTGCAGAAAATTAAGAGTGATGAGAGCTGGGTTGGTCCATTTTCAAGTCGTGATGAAGCGATAGCTGCCCAAACTGGAATTTACGAGACTTTTCCAATTCGCCAATGCACCCCGCGAATCACCTTAAAAAGTATGAGAGCAGCCAGCCCATGTGCGCTTTTGGATCTTGGTAAATGTGGCGCTCCCTGTATCGGACTTCAATCCTCAGATTCATATAAGACAGTTATAACTGAGCTACGTCATGCGTTAGAAAAAGATGCAAGAACCATTTTTGATCGACTCGATTCAAGGATGAAAGAACTGGCACTTTCTGAGAGATTTGAAGAAGCGGCCGAAATCCGGAATCGACTACTTTCCTTAATTAAAGGTGTTTCAAGAAGTCAGAGGATTGTCTCACTGAAACGTATCAAGTTATTGATAGTGGCCGTACCCATCGATGAACATTACGAGGTTGCTCTAATCAAATCAGGAAGTTTGATTGCCTCCCGCAAGGCAAAGATAGGAAGTCTTGAAGAGGCGACTGCAGAATTAAGCAAACTTAATACTTCACTTATTGCGCAACAATCTCCCTCTCATGAAGAAATTGAAATAATCCTGCGCTTTCTGAATCAGCAAGATATCAAGATACTTGAGATCAGCGATGAATGGTCCAGCCCCTTATTTGGTGGAGAACAGAATCGACAGCGAATTTCTGAATTTAGAAATAATTACGGTCAAGAGAACTATAAGGAAGCATTAACAATTTCATGGGAGAGATTGCGCCAGCGATAAACAAGATCTTTTGACTTCCCACTATCAATTGCACTCTTGGCAAGGACATATCCATTAGCAATTTGTTGTTCAATTCCCAAATCGAAATCTCCCTTGAATGCAGCAATGGCTACTGCGGAGTTTAAGAGGATTGCTTCTCGATACGGACCGCTCTTTCCAGAAAAAACTTCTAACGTTATGCGAGCATTTAGATCGGCATCTCCTCCTCGAATGCTCTCTAGCGAATTCTTATCTACGCCGATATCGGCAGGATCAAATTCATGTTTTGTAACAATCCCATTATTTAATTGAAAGACGTCGGTCTTGCCGGCAATTGAGATTTCATCAAGACCTTCTCGACCTCGAAATACAAAACCCTCACAACCTCGAGTAGCAAGTACTTCTGCCACGAGCGGAACCATTTCTTCCCTCGCTACTCCAATTGCAACAACTTTTGGCCTGGCCGGATTTGCTAGCGGACCTAGGATGTTAAAAATTGTTGGAGTTCCGAGTCTCTTTCTGACGGGTGCGGCAAAACGCATCGCAGGATGAAAATTTGGCGCATATGCAAAGCCGATTCCGATTTTTCGAACCATCTCGGAAACTTGATTCGCATTTAAATCTATTTTTATATCAAGAGCTTCAAGCAAATCTGCCGATCCGCTCTTAGAGGAAGCCGCACGATTTCCATGCTTTATGACTCTAGCTCCTGCAGCTGTAGTAACGATTGCCGCGCTAGTCGAAATATTAATAGTGTTAAATCCATCGCCACCAGTTCCTACAACATCTATTGCTCGATCAGGAATATCGATCAAGGTAGCATGTTGGTAAAGCACGTCGACCAGAGCATTAACTTCTTCGGCGGTCTCCCCTTTATTCTTAAGACCTAAAAGGAATTCGCTTATCTCTTGATCAGATGCGCGGCCTTCTAAGATCTCGGTCATTGCAAATCTGATTTGATTTGGAGCAAGATTTTTTTTATTGGATAACGTAACAAGAGTTTCTTGCCACATATTTATCCTTTATTAGATCCTTAATTCGATTTTGCAGCTAATGGATTTGGCGCAAGGAGATTTGCAGCTGATTTAGCTAAAGTGAATGGATCTATCGGGTGAGTAACTACGCCATCCGCTCGCGACCATCCCGCCAACCAGGCATCCTGTGCTCGAGCGACAATCAATAGAGATGGGGGGCAATTAAATAATTCATCCTTCAATTGTCTGGCTAAGCCCATTCCGCCTTCCGGGGTAGCTTCGCCATCGAGAATGAAGAGATCTATGCCTTTTTTATTTCCCTTATTTTCAGTTATCGCAAATAGTCGAAGGGCATCGGCAGTTGCAAACTCTTGAATCTCATTCTCAGGAAATTCGGGCGACAAGCGTTTTCCGAGCGCGGTAATCACTGCTTTTCGGACCGAAGAATCATCAGAATAGACAAGAATCGATAGTTTTGACATAACTGGGACAGTCTAGAGGCAGATTCGTGATGCGTTTCACCGGGGAATGTGGCTATCCCGTTACAACAGAAATGGGCATTTCGCCTTCCTTTTACGGAATAATCCCCCACATGTCTAGTGCTACGGCTACGCCAATGACCCGCCCAAATCGCCCCAATATTGTTGCCGTCGGAACAATTGTCTGGCTTGCCAGTGAGTTAATGTTTTTCGCAGCTCTCTTTGCAATGTATTTCACCACGCGTGCCGTGCAAGGTCCAGATATTTGGAAAGAGAATATTGAAATGCTCAATATTCCATTTTCCGCGTTGAACACGACAATTTTGGTTTTATCTTCTGTTACTTGTCAGTTCGGGGTTTTTGCAGCGGAACGTTTTCAAAATCTGCGGACCGGCAAAATTTGGCAATTATCAAAATGGGGCATGCGCGAATGGTTTGCCCTCACTTTTGCCATGGGCGCTTTCTTTATTGGCGGCCAGATCTATGAATATGCCGAGCTGGTTCATGAGGGTTTAACGGTTTCATCATCTGCATATGGATCAGTCTTCTATTTACCAACAGGTTTTCACGGACTTCACGTAACTGGTGGCTTGATCGCATTTTTGATTGTGATGATTCGAGTATCTAAGGCTCGTCAATTTGGTCATCGCCAGGCAACAACTGCAATAGTCGTTTCTTATTACTGGCACTTCGTCGATATCGTCTGGATTGCTCTCTTCTCGGCAATCTATTTGGTGCATTGATTATGAAAAATCCATTCGCCTTCCTCTCTAAGTTCCGCAGACATAAATTTGCCGGTCCGGTTCTTCTTCTTGCAGGCTTATCTATCGCTGGAGTTGGCTATTCAGTAGCGCAAGCTGCTTCCAATGAAATTCAAGTTGTAGCGACTTCAGATAAAGCATCTTTAATCGCAGAAGGTAAAGAAATATTTGCCAGAGGTTGTTCTTCCTGTCACGGATTAAACGCTGAAGGCGCTGGCGCAGCACCTTCATTAATTGGCGTTGGAGCAGCATCAGTGGATTTTCAAGTTGCTACTGGTCGAATGCCGATGGCAGATATGAGCCAGCAAGCAATGCGTAAAGAGCCGGTTTACAACGAAGAAGAAACTGCCGCGCTAGCAGCATATGTTGCATCTCTTGCACCTGGACCTGCTGCAGTTACCAATGAAGAATTAGCTTGGGAACGAAATGGCGATACCGCACTTGGCGGTGAGTTATTTAGAACTAACTGCGCTATGTGCCATAACTTGGCAGGCCAAGGCGGAGCTCTTACTCAAGGAAAATATGCACCTACTGTTATGGGCGTAGAACCAAAACATATTTATGAAGCAATGATTACCGGCCCGCAAGCCATGCCTGTCTTTGCAAATACCGTTCTTACTCACGATGAAAAACTTTCAGTTATTAAGTGGATTAAACATGCTGAAGGCGAACCTGCACTAGGTGGCGCTGCGCTCGGTCGAGTAGGACCTGTAACCGAAGGACTCTTTGCATGGGCATTTGGTCTTAGCTTGTTAATTGGAGTTGCAGTCTGGCTCACAACAAAGGCGCGATAATGAATAATGAAATCGAGAAATTAGCAGATCCTGGTTTACCGGAGCACGTACATCGCAAAACAGATGTAGATCCAGTTGCCGCTCGTAAAGCGGAGCGCCAGGTTGGAATTCTATTTACTTTTTCTGCGCTAGGTACCGTTCTATTTATTTATTCATATATCTGGATTCCTGAAGATACATTTATTTTCTTGCCGATTATGGGCAATACAAATGCTCACCAACTCTTCTTAGGACTTGGCTTGGCGATGGCGCTCTTCTTTATCGGAATGGGCGCAGTGCATTGGGCAAAAACTTTGATGCCTGATCACGAAGTTGTTGATTATCGAAAAGAACAGAGATCTAAAGAAGAAGATCGAGCCGCTTTTGTTGCGACTGTTAAAGATGGTGCAGCCCAAGCAGGACTTGGCCGTCGTCCTCTTATCAAGCGGACCATGGGATTAGCTCTTGGCTTAGTGGGCTTATCTCCGATTCTTTTGCTAAGAGATCTAGGGCCGCTTCCTGGTAATGAGTTAAATGAAACCAACTGGAAGAAGGGCACCAGATTGGTGACAGATCCAGGCGATCGACCAATTAAACCTTCAGATCTTGAAGTTGGCGGAGTTGCTCAGGTTCAACCAGAGTTTCCTGCAGGGAAGGTTCGCCACCTGGATGACATTGCAAAAGATTCAGTTCTATTAATCAGAATTCGTCCCGAGGAATTTAATCTTGATCCAGAGCGCCTTTCTTGGACTTATGAAGGCATTATCGCCTTTTCAAAAATTTGCTCACATATGGGTTGCGCGGTCGCGCTATATGAGCAAACGACAAAACATCTTCTCTGTCCATGTCACCAATCTACTTTTGATGTGACAAGAGCAGCGAAAGTAATCTTCGGTCCAGCCGCAAGACCACTACCTCAGCTTGCGATCACCGTTGATTCTGAAGGTTATTTAGTTGCACAAGCACCATTTAATGAAGCAGTCGGACCTAGTTTCTGGGAGCGTGATTCCAAATGAGCGCACGTGAACGTTTAGCAGGCGGCGCAGCAAATTTTGTAGATGAGAGAACTGGCGCAGCCAAATGGATGAAGAAGACTTTAACTAAAGTCTTCCCAGATCACTGGTCCTTTATGTTGGGCGAGATTGTCATGTACTCATTCGTCATTCTGCTCTTATCTGGCACCTTCTTAACTTTCTGGTTCGACCCATCAATGAAAGAAGTTGAGTATGAAGGTTCATACGAACCGCTAAACGGAATAAAGATGTCTGCCGCATACGCCTCGACTTTGCATATCTCTTTTGATGTTCGCGGCGGATTACTGATGAGACAAATTCACCACTGGGCAGCTTTAATATTTATGGCTGCAATGGTTGTTCACATGATGCGAGTCTTTTTCACCGGAGCATTCCGCAAACCACGCGAACTAAACTGGATTATCGGAGTTGCGCTTTTAACTTTGGGAATTGTAGAAGGATTCTTGGGTTACTCGCTTCCAGATGATCTTTTATCCGGAACTGGAATTCGCATTGCAGAAGCAATCATTCAAGCCATTCCAGTTGTTGGCTCGTACCTCGCCTATTTTGTATTTGGTGGCGCGTTCCCGGGCGAAGTATTTATCCAACGAATCTATATGGTTCATATTCTCTTGATTCCAGGAATTATCTTGGCTTTGGTTACTGCGCACTTGATGTTGGTCTGGTACCAGAAGCACACACAGTATCCAGGCCCTGGTAGAACTGAGAAGAATGTCGTTGGCTATCCCCTAATGCCTGTATATATGGCCAAGGCAGGCGGATTCTTCTTCATTGTCTTCGGTATCACCGCATTTCTCGGTGCAGTAGCATCGATTAATCCAATATGGATATTTGGTCCATATAACCCAGGACAAATTGGTGCTGGTTCACAACCGGATTGGTATATGGGCTGGCTAGATGGATTAGTTCGCTTGGCTCCACCATTAGAAACTCACGCTTTTGGATTTACGATTTCATGGAATATTTTGATTCCCGGATTAATAGTCCCAGGCATCATCTTTACTCTTATGGCCTTCTATCCATTTATTGAACAATGGATGACCGGTGACAAGCGTGAACATCACATCCTCGATCGTCCGCGTAATAATCCAAATCGCACGGCAATTGGCGCAATGTCATTGACCTTCACTTTAGTTTGTTTGATCAACGGTGGAAACGATTTGCTTGCTACACATTTTGATCTCTCCATCAATCAGATTATGTGGTTCTCAAGAATTGGCATCTTGGTTCTTCCGCCAATCGCTTTCGTAATCACGAAGCGAATTTGTCTATCCCTACAGCGCGCAGACCGCGAACTGGTGCTGCATGGCAAAGAAACTGGAAGACTTGTCATGTTGCCACACGGCGAATTCATTGAAGTTCATGAGCCTCTATCCAATGAAAAGGCTTATGTGCTTACGCAGCACGAACAAAATCCGCCGCTAGCAATAGGTGAGGCAGATCAAAACGGTGTAGCAAATCCACAAGGTCTAAAAGGTAAATTGCGAAGCCGAATGTCTACTGCAGCTCAGGAGCAGATTGCCAAGCCAACCGCAAAGGAACTCCTAGAGCTAGAAGAAGGTCATCACTAAATAGTTGGCCGTTCAGCCAATTCTTTAAGTCTTACCAAAGTCTTAGCAACCGCCTTCTCCACGTATTGGTAAGCGCCGCGACTTTTGAGCCACCACTGAAACGGCGAAGGCCTGCCATCAAAACTTTCAACAACTCGACAGTGGCCACTTGGCAGTTCACTTATCTCGTATCGCCAAATCCACCTGCCAAGGTGGCGCCAAGCAATTAATTTATTCTCAGTATATTCAACTACCAAGTTTGTAATTCGATAATTGATTCCGATCTTCATCTGCATGCCAAACTTCGCTCCCAAATAAAGTCTTGGTGGTCCCCAGTTAACGCCTTTAACTGAATTGGAGCCATCAATTATCTGGTGCTGTTTTGGATCTGTAAGGATTTCAAAGATTCTTGATGGAGCTGCGGCAATCTCAATTGCAGCGGATTTTAATTTCGGATTACCGGTGTTGAGAATTTCAGCGCGGATATTGCTCATCAGTGATTTGCTGAGTTGCCTGGCTTCTCGTATTCAAGAACGAAGCCAAGAATTGATATCACAAGAGCTCCAACTGCGATAAGAGTGAGCCACCACCCAATAATTAAACCTAATCCAACCGCGGTAGCTGATGCCGCAACAGGCAATGGCCACCATGAGTGTGGACTAAAGAACCCTAGTTCGCCAGCGCCATCAGCAATTTCAGCTTTTAAGTTATCTTCAGGAAGGATGCCACCAGTTCTTCGGTTAGTAAACCAGAAGTAGTAACCAATAATTAAAGCTAATCCGGCGCTTAGCGCTAGAGCGGTTGTGCCTGCATGCTCTTTGGTCATAAACCAATAAACGAGGGTCAAGACCGCATAAAATGCAAATAAGAAGATAAAGAGGCGATAACCGAATTTCATTTACGGTGCCAATCTTCAATCTCGGCGTGCTCTGGATGATGTAGATCCCAAGCTGGTCTTTCGGAGCGAATCTTTGGCATTGAGAGGAAGTTGTGGCGTGGTGGCGGGCAAGATGTGGCCCATTCCAAAGATGCACCATAGCCCCATGGATCATTTACGCCCACAAGTGGAGCTTTACGAGTGATCCAAATATTTATAAAGAATGGAATCATCGATAGGGCAAGAAGTGCTGCGCCTACCGTGGAGACCATATTCATAGTTGTAAATCCATCAGTCGCTAGATAGTCGGCATAGCGTCTTGGGAAACCTTTAATGCCAAGCCAGTGCTGAATTAAGAAAGTTGTATGGAAACCGATGAAGAGAGTCCAGAAATGAATCTTGCCTAGAGTTTCATTGAGCATTCTGCCAGTCATCTTTGGCCACCAGAAATAGAAACCAGCAAACATGGCGAAGACGACTGTTCCGAAGAGCACGTAGTGGAAGTGTGCAACCACAAAGTAGGAAGCAGAGACTGCAAAATCAAGTGGCGGGCTGGCCAAAATTACTCCGGCTAGGCCACCGAGAAGGAATGAAATTAGGAATCACATTACCCAGAGCATCGGGGTTTCAAATGTGAGCGAACCGCCCCACATGGTTCCAATCCAATTGAAGAACTTAACTCCAGTTGGCACTGCAATTAAGAACGTCATAAATGAGAAGAACGGCAATGAAACTTGGCCGGTCGCGTACATATGGTGCGCCCAAACTGCAACAGAGAGTGCCGCAATTGCAATTGTTGCTGCGATTAATCCCTTGTAGCCAAATATTGGCTTTCGACTAAATACTGGAAGAATTTCAGTTGCGATACCGAAGAATGGCAGCGCCAAGATGTAAACCTCTGGATGGCCAAAGAACCAGAAAAGATGCTGGAAGAGAATCGCGCCACCATTTGCCGGATCAAAGATATGCGAACCAAATAAGCGATCTGACTCCAAGCCAAGTAATACAGCGGCCAATGGAGGGAATGCAATCAAAACTAGAATTGAAGTAAGTAATACGTTCCAGGAGAAAATTGGCATTCGGAACATTGTCATGCCAGGTGCGCGCATCGTGAAAATTGTTGTTACGAAATTTACGCCACCGAGAATTGTTCCAAGGCCACCTATCGCAAGGCCAACAATCCAAAGATCGGCGCCAATGCCCGGTGAATAAGTGCTGTTTGAAAGCGGGACGTAAACGGTCCAGCCAAATGATGCAGCGCCACCTGGCGTAAGAAAACCGGCAGCAGCCATTGTTGATCCGAATAAATATAGCCAATAAGAAAGCATGTTCATTCGAGGGAATGCGACATCGGCAGCCCCAATTTGCAGAGGCATAATCACGTTTGCAAAACCAACGAAAAGTGGCGTTGCGAACATCAATAACATGATCGTGCCATGCATCGTAAATACTTGGTTGTACTGCTCTGAACTCAAAAATTGCATACCTGGTTGTGCGAGCTCTGCGCGAATTGCCAGCGCCAAAATTCCGCCCAATAAGAACCAAATAAATGAGGTAACTAAGTACATATATCCGATCACCTTGTGATCGGTTGTCGTCATTAACTTCACAGCCAACTGACCCTTGGTCAATTTGCGCGGATTAGGTGGCAAAACTCGCTCACTTGGCCTTGTTGCAAAAGTTGTCATGCGGTTGGTCCTGTCTTTGCCTTAAGCGATTGGATATACGCGTCATATTCAGAAGGCGTTACAACCTTGACCGTAAACAACATTTGAGAATGTTGACGACCGCACAGGATGTTGCACCTTCCAGGATATGTTCCAAGTTCGTTTGCAGTGAACTCGATTTGATTTTCTACACCTGGAATATTTTGAATTTGCATCATAAATGCCGGAATCCAGAACCCATGCACAACATCAGATGCCGTAATTTTGAATCTAACTTTTTCACCTTGCGGCATATATAGAGTTGGTGGCTGTGCCGGTGTACCGGTAACTGTCGTTCCGGGGCCGGCTTCTTCATATGTAAATTGCCAAGACCATTGAATGGCGTTGACAGTTACATCATGAACGTCTGTAGCTGAAACAGGTGATACCGATTTGATCTCTGTTTGAGCTTTAGCTGTGTATCCGAATAAAACAGCAATTATCAGAAATGGAATTACCGTGTATGCAATTTCAACTGGGATGTTGTATTGAAATTGTCTAGGAATACTTTCATCTTTTTTTCTATGGAAAATTGCCGGCCAGAGGATCAGCACCATAGTAAAAACTCCGACTACAGCGGCCGCTAGCCAAGCTCCTTGCCATAACGAAAACGAGCTTTCGTTGACGCTTGTGACTCCTTCTGAAAATCCAAAGCCTCGAAATTCTTCTGATGAACATCCAGCAAGGACCGGAGAAAGGAGTAGAAGCGGGAAGATAAATTTGAGCACCCGACGCATAGGC
>CAYRXG010000013.1:0-17223 GCA_964428285.1 uncultured Clavibacter sp. | reverse complement strand
TTTTTCGGCTAATTCTGCGATTGCGCTTAATGTTTCTTTGCTAAAGACAATTCCTACTGGATTATGTGGGCTACATAGAAGATGAACCTTTGCGCCAGCTTTATATGCCGCCTCAACTCCTGCTAAATCCATCTGGTATTCCATACCTTCGTTTATCAAAGGCACATCAACCAAACTTCCTTTTACTTCATTAATCCATCGCCACATATTGTCGTAGATTGGAGAATTTAGAACTATTTGATCTCCTGGGGTAACCAACGTTCGAAGTACTTCTACAACTCCCACACCAACATCGGTGGCTACTCGCATTTGGGAGACATCTGGCGTCCATGACCACAATTTTTCCGAGAGCGACTTAAAAGCATCTAACATCTCTGGAAATGATCCAAGATAACCGGTGTCCGAACGTTCGACCATATCTTGCAAGGCAATTTTTATCGGATCAGCTATCGGAAAATCCATTTCGGCGACGGGAAGTGGAAGCACATCACTGGGGAAAGTACGCCACTTGGTACTTTTTCGTTTTCGTAACTCCGAGAGCGGAAATGCATTTAAAGGTCTACTCATGCCAGATCCAAACGCGGCTCTTCTTAATGAGCATGGGATGAGTTTAGTCATACCATCTGTCCGTGAGTTCAATAACTCGAAAAAAATCGATTGAGATTAGCAAGTTTATTGCGAAGACTGAGCCTAGATTTGGTGAAGTAATTGAAAAGTTTGGTCCGTGCCCAATCGGCGTTAACTCTTCTCGAGTCAGTAATTTCACCTCACTTGCCGAATCGATTTTGGGTCAACAGCTTTCCATCAAGGCCGCGGATACGATTATCAAACGAGTCAAAGTTATCGCGGGCGGACAACTAACCCCTGCAACGGTCGCCAAATTAAGTCATCGCTCTTTGAGAAGTGCGGGTTGCTCTGAAAATAAAGCTAAGGCTGTAAGAGCATTGGCAGTATCAGCAAATAACGGCGAGCTTCCACTGCGTTCGCTCTCTCAGAAAAGTGATGATGAAATTATGGAAATTCTGCTGCCACTTTTTGGAATTGGGAAGTGGACAGTTGAAATGTTTCTCATATTTCAGTTAGGTCGACTAGATATCTGGCCCGTTGGTGATCTTGGCGTGCGGAGAGGTTGGGAAAAATTGTTTAATTTGCAGGAAGAAATTGAAGTTTCTAATCTCTTGAAAGCTGGAGAGAGGTTTGCACCATATAGAAGTCATTTGGCTTGGTACTGCTGGCGAGCGCACTCGCTTTATTCTTGATTACTGCTTTGGTTTAAGTACCAAGGCAACAGAATTGATACACCAGCGTTGATCTGTAGGAACCGCATAACCTTCACCTTCAAAAACATGTCCTAAATGAGAACCACATTTTGAACACCTAACTTCAGTTCTTATACGTGGAGCCAAAGAACGGTCTTCAAGCAAAATAACTGCATCATCTTTGGTAGGAGCGTAAAAAGATGGCCAGCCGCAACCAGAATGAAACTTAGTTTCGCTTCTAAAGAGCTCAGCACCGCACGCTTTGCACTCGTAAACACCAATAGTTTCACTCTCGTAATATTTTCCGGTAAATGCAACTTCCGTCCCAGCTTTTCTTAGAACTTCAAAGGAAAGTTGATCAAGTTCTGTTTCAAGTTTTGCGTCATCTAATTGAACCTCGAAAGGTTTTCCGGTCAAAGGATTAATTTTCGGGAGTGGTTTACCGGTTTCCATAATTAACTCTTCACTTTCGGAAATGGTACGCCAGTTGATGAATGGCAGTCGTAGCCATCGGGGTTTTTCTCTAAATACCTTTGATGATATTCCTCGGCTAACCAATATTTGTGAGGAGCTGCTTCTTGAATTTCAGTGACAATCTCTGAAAAACCTTGGCTTACCAATAAATCGTTGTATATCTCACGGGTATTTATCGCGGAAATCATCTGTTCACTAGTGGTTGTGAAGATTGCACTTCGATACTGGGTTCCGATATCGCCACCTTGCTTATTAAGAGATGTGGGATCATGCATAGTCCAAAACTCTTCCAGCAATCTTTGGTAACTAATTTGATTTGGATCAAAAACAACTTCTACAGTTTCTGCATGGTTAGTTGCTCCCGTGCAAACTTCTTTATATGTGGGCTCAGATTTATTGCCCCCCATGTATCCAACAGAAGTTGAGATCACGCCAGGCAGATTCCAAAAACGTCTCTCTGCTCCCCAGAAGCAACCTGTTGCAAAATATGCTTTTTCTGACATAGACAAATCTTGGCATGACTCTTCATCTGCGGCCTAATGAAATGACCCACTTAGGCATTTGGGTCGAGACTGAATAGATTTTTAGAAAGATGTGAGAATTATTAGCTAACTCACCACTTAGAACTATTGAGTCTCAAGTCATTACAAGAGAGAATTAGCCCCATCGAGCCCATTCGGGCAAGAAGCCGTACAAGTCAGGCGCTCTAAACCGGGCGCTTAATGGGTGCGGAAGAACGGAGAGCTATGGAAATGAATATGGATTGGCGCCATCGCGCAGCCTGCCGCCATGTTGATCCAGAGCTTTTCTTCCCAGTTGGAAATACTGGGCCAGCAATTGCGCAGATTGAGGAAGCAAAGAAAATTTGTGCGCGTTGCGATGTTCGCGAATCATGTCTGCAATGGGCTCTTGAAAGCGGTCAAGATTCAGGAGTTTGGGGCGGACTTTCTGAAGATGAACGTCGCGCTATGAAGCGTCGTGCTGCTAGACACAGAGCGCGCATGCTTGAGAGTCAAAATCAGATTCAATAAGCAAAACGAATTTTTGCTTCGGTACCTTTTTCTAATTTAGTCAAAGTAAGCACTCCATTAAGCTCATTTTCTGTCAATGTCTTAACAATTTCTAAACCAAGATTCGCATTTTTAAGAATATCGAAGTTACTTGCAATTCCAACCCCATCATCGCGAACTGTCACTTCTAACCCGTGATTATTTCTCGAGCATTTAATTTCTACTTTTGAGCCTGATTGTTCTAGGCCATGCTCAAGCGCATTTTGAATCAACTCGGAAAGTATTAATGCAAGCGGTGTTGCAACTAAAGAAGTGACTTGTCCAAATTCTCCTACTTTATTGATTTGAATTTCGCCCGGTCGAGGACTTAGTTCTAAACCATTCTTAATAATTTTCTCGACAACATCATCAAAAATTAGAAAATCTTTTGAACCGCTAGAAAGCGTTTCGTGAACGTGAGCAATAGATCCAATCCTTCGAACGGCTTCCTCCAGCGCTGCTCTTGCGCCCGCATCAGTTATTCGACGCCCTTGCAGGCGCAGCAAAGCTGATACGGATTGGAGATTGTTCTTAACTCTATGATGAATTTCGCGAATCGTCGCATCTTTACTGATAAGTGCGCGATCTCGACGTTTTAGTTCGGTGACGTTATGGACTAGCACAATCGCACCAACTCGATTTCCCAGTTCAGTTAGTGGAATCGCTAATAAATCTAGGATCCCCGTTGAATTTTCAAACTCTTCCCTGCGGAGAGTTTTTCCACTCATAATTGCTCGCCAATTCTCTTCTCTCGGCTCTCTACTCTTTGTTTGCAAAGTTAACTCGTCAAGAATTTCTCCAAAATGAAATGAATCCATCTCTTTATTCCAACCCAGTTTCCCAAATGCGCTTCTAGCATTTGGGCTGGCAAATACTATTTTCCCTTCGTTATCCAACCGAACTAAGCCGTCACCTACTCTGGGTGCAGATTCGGCAATATAAAAACTTTCTTTGACGGGAAAATCTCCTTGAGCAACCATTCGATAAATTTGATTAGCGATTTCTCGATAATTCAACTCGAGTCTGGACGGAGTGCGCATTGTTTCAATATTTCGATGGCGCGTTATGACCGCAATTACTTTCTGATGAAATTTGACTGGTATGAACTCTTCTTTAACGGCGAAGTCTCCAAGCTTTTGAGTATCTAAATCGCGAATTATTTCTCCGCTTTCTAACGCCTTGAAGATATTCTCATTTTCTGACCTATTCATTTTGCTGCCGATGAGATCCTGCGTAAAAACTGTTGCGGCAGTCATTGGTCTAATTTGAGTAAGCGCTAATAATTCAGAGTTTGAATTTGGAACCCATAAAACTAGATCAGCAAAGGAAAGATCAGCCAGCAATTGCCACTCAGCAGTTAGCTCGGATAAGCGTTCGCTCTCGGTTTCTGTCAGTCCAATATCCGTTGTTGACATGTGCGCAGATTACTGAACATTTGGTTGGATCTGATGGGCTAGTTGAAGAAGGGATTTACGTAGTCGGCTTCGTGGGGCCACCTCGGCTATCGCGCAGTATCCAGATTTAGCCCGATCTAAACTATCGACATCAAATGGTAGAAAGTTACTTGGATGATTTCCGATTCGCGCTTGGAATCTCTTATAGATTGAACGTTCTCTTCTGGAATTGCCCAACTTATTCATTAGAAAATATGGCTTAGCTGACAGAGCTTGATTTTCGATTATTTCAAGAAACATTTCCAATTCAAACATGTGATTGTTTTCCGGTTGCATCAGAAAAAGGATTCTTCCTGCTGACTCCAAAAGATCTATATAAGTTCGGGATTGGGCTCGACGATCTGAAAAGGCCACACCCAGATTTGATACCGAACCGATATCCGCAATTGTCATTACTCCAATATTTTCTAGATCTTCTAATTCAGTGGTTATTGTTAATCTCTTATCGAGCTTGGTTTCATTCTTGCCACGCTTGCCGCCCATTAGGAACGCGATATCTTTGCGAAAATAATTAGCGTCCAAAATGTTCACATTATTTGTCCGTGAAATTTCATAACCTAGATTGAGCGTCACTGTTGTAATGCCCGGGGCTCCAGATGTGCCAGTAACTACAAGTAGTTCCGGGCGAGAGATTGCCCTTTTTCTTATTACTTTCTCGGAGTCAAAAGTTCGCAACGAACGAGCTACAAACTTTTGCAATTCTGAGGAGTTTTGCAATCGAAATTCGGTTAGAGATATCGAAATCAAGTTTGAGAGTCGTGTAGATTCTCTAGAGATTTCAACAGGTAATTTCTGATGGTCATGAATTAAGATCCAGCGTTGCTCATTTACGACTATCCGAAATAAATTGTTTAGGACTTCCGAAGTAGTTAATGCCCTTGTTTCAATCAATAACTCATCACCAAAACTGCTACGAAGAATATCAATTACATGATCTTCAAACTCGGCGTCTTGGAGATAAGTAATTACTTTTATTGGAAGCTGCATTTTATAATTTATTGAACTATTCGTTTTACAATCATAAATTGATTCTTCCCAATATTTGAAATTAATTCTGGAACAAGTTGTGATGGAACAAGTAAGGTAATCAGCATTCGACCGCCAAACTCATTTGCTATGACGGAATCGATTGAAACTCCGGCGAGTAGTAGCTTTGCGGAATCTCTTTTACCAAAGTCTTGATTTGGTTCAGGAACTCCATAGATATCAACGATGGCTCCAGAATTCAGATTTGCAGGTGCCATTTCTTGCGTCACCGAAATTGGAACTTGTTGAAGATTGATATCAATATCTTGAGAGACTGCAAAACTAGGGACAAATTCCGATGCACCTATCCTTCTAAGTACAGCCGATCCGACAATTTCGAATGATGTGCTCAGATATTGCTCGCCATTTTCGATTAATCTGACACGCATTGGTGTTACATCCTCAGGAGTGATGATTTCACCTGGCGCAAGGTCGCCGGTACTCGCCCAGACTGTGACGGTTCGATCAGCGGAACTGCTTATTATGAAAGCTGATACAAATGAAGCGATGATCAAAGCTAAGCCCATCAAATATCTAGGGGTAAGAAAAAATGAGATATCTCGCCATGATTTTTCAAGAGATTTCATGGTTGATTAATACCTCAGAGTTTGAATAGAAATTAGTTTTCCACACTCATACTTTCGGTTGAGGTGGCACGACTTAATTCGCGCGATTCTCTGCTCCATGAAATCTACTCAAGAAGCATTTCAATTCTTTACTGCACCACCAGAAATCATCAGCGAAGTCTCAACCAGCAAAAGGCTCTTCTTAATACCAACTACACATGGCGAAAACTTTGACCCGGGTTTCGCTCCGATGCCCACTGATCCTTCAGAACTTCCTGATCCTGAAAAATGGACTCTTGCATATGTTGTAAGTGTTATCGAAATTCTGCTGGGTCGCAGACAATTACGACAGATTGCTCGAATGACTCATCGTTATACTTTTAATTCAATTGCCTCACAGGTAGGTAATTTAAAAGTTCAACCTAAAATAAAGAGAATCCACCGAAGTTATCCGATTGCAGGTGTTATAGAAGTTGTTGCAACATTGGCATTTCCGGAGCGCGTGCGAGCACTGATTGCAAGATTCGAAGGTGTTGATGGTCGCTGGTTGTGTACAGAGTTCGAATTGCTATGAAGCGCCGTGACAACGCTTATATTTTTTGCCTGAGCCACATGGACAGAGTGAATTTCTCGAAACCCCTGATGCGCTAGCGGTTGTAGATCCGTCTTCTGATGGAGCCGAATATGTCAGATTTTCCGTCTGAGATTTCTCGGTCACTCCCTTAGCGGCTACCTTTGAATCTTCAATCTTTACTTCAACATTGAATAAGAATCCGACTACTTCTTCCTTCATTGCTTCAATCATCGCCGAGAATAATTCGTAGCCCTCTTTTTGATATTCAACTAATGGGTCTCGTTGTGCCATTGCACGAAGGCCTATACCTTCTTGTAAATAATCCATCTCATAAAGATGTTCGCGCCACTTTCGGTCTAGTACCGAGAGCAAAATCTTGCGTTCAAGCTCACGAATCACATTGCTTCCTAATTCGGTTTCACGCTTATCGTATGCTTCGAGAATATCTGTAACTATTCGATGAGCTAGAAACTCTTGATCAAGACCAGTTCTGCCACCAACTTCATTTTCAAGTTCAGAAACAGTGAAGGTGATTGGATAAATAGCTTTAAGTACAGTCCAAAGCTTTTCTAGGTCCCATTCCTCTGGATAGCCCTCAGATGTTGCCGCAATTACGTAACCGCGAATTGTGTCTTCAATAAAGCCTGCAACTTGCTCCTTTAAATCCGCGCCTTCTAGAACTTCGTGGCGTTCGGAGTAAACAACTTCACGTTGTCGATTCATTACATCGTCATACTTCAAAACATTTTTTCGAACCTCAAAGTTCTGTGATTCGACTTGAGTCTGCGCGGATTTAATAGCATTTGAAACCATCTTTGACTCAATTGGCGTATCTTCTGGAATTCCAGCAGCTGTAAGAAATCTCTCGACCAACGCGGAATTAAACCTTCGCATCAATTCATCTTGAAGAGAGAGATAAAACCGCGACTCACCTGGATCGCCCTGACGTCCAGAACGGCCACGCAGCTGATTATCAATACGACGAGACTCGTGTCTTTCGGTGCCAAGTACATAGAGTCCACCTAAATTCACAACTTTTTCATGTTCTTCTTTGACTGCAGCCTTTTGATTTGCTAATTCTGTTGGCCACATGCGTTCGTACTCTTCAGCATTATCTACAGGCGATATCCCTTTTCGCTGCAATTCAAAATCTGCCATAAATTCTGGATTTCCACCCAACATGATGTCAGTACCTCGACCGGCCATATTGGTTGCAACAGTTACTGCGCCAATTGTTCCCGCGCGAGCGATAATCGCTGCTTCGCGTTCATGTTGTTTTGCATTAAGAACTTCGTGTGGAACTCCGCGCTTCTTTAGTACTTGCGAAAGGTACTCAGACTTTTCAACGCTTACTGTGCCAACAAGTACCGGTTGACCTTTTCGATGACGATCGGTTATGTCATTTGCAACTGCTTCATACTTTGCTGCTTCAGTTTTGTATACAAGATCAGATTGATCGACTCGAGACATGGGTCTGTTGGTTGGGATTGGAATAACTCCCAATTTGTAAATCTGCATAAATTCTGAGGCTTCAGTCATGGCGGTTCCCGTCATTCCTGACAATTTGTCATACATGCGGAAATAGTTCTGCAGAGTAATTGTGGCTAGCGTTTGATTTTCGTCGCGAATTTCAACGCGTTCTTTCGCTTCAAGAGCTTGATGTAGGCCCTCGCTATAGCGACGTCCAGAAAGCACTCGTCCTGTGTGTTCATCAACAATTAGCAATTCGCCACTCATAATTACGTAATCACGATCTCGTTTGAAAATTTCCTTAGCTTTTAATGCATTGTTTAAGTAACCAATTAAAGGTGTATTTACTGATTCATAAAGGTTTTCAATCTTTAAGAGTTCCTCAACTTTGGCAACTCCGGCATCAAGAATTCCAGTCGTCTTCTTTTTCTCATCAACTTCGTAATGTTCGCCTCGGACCAATTTGTTTGCAATGTTCGCAAACTCCACGTACCACTTAGTTGCTTTATCAGCAGGGCCGCTGATTATTAATGGAGTTCTCGCTTCGTCAATCAAGATTGAGTCAACCTCATCGACGATTGCAAAATTATGACCGCGCTGAACGCAATCAGAAAGCGACCAGGCCATATTGTCGCGAAGGTAATCAAAACCAAATTCATTATTTGTACCATAAGTTATATCTGCACCGTACTGTTCGCGTCTTTCTTGTGGCGTCATTGAAGCCAGAATCACACCAACTTTTAATCCAAGGAATCTATGGATGCGGCCCATCCATTCGCTATCTCGTTCCGCCAAATAATCGTTGGTGGTAACGATGTGCACACCACGTCCTGTTAATGCATTCAAATAAGAAGGTAATGTTGAAACCAGAGTTTTACCTTCACCTGTCTTCATCTCTGCAATATTTCCGCGATGAAGTGCAGCTCCACCCATAATCTGAACATCGTAATGACGTTGTCCCAACGTGCGCTTAGACGCTTCTCTAACAACGGCAAAAGCTTCAGGTAATAAATCATCTAGTGATTCTCCGTCAGCGTAACGTTTTGCAAACTTAGGAGTCATCTCTCTGAGCTCTTGATCAGAGAGCGCAGCAAACTTAGCTTCTTGCGCATTAACCTCGGTGACAATTCGGGCAAGCTGTTTCAACGCCCGGCCTTCGCCAGCGCGCAAGATTTTGTCGAGTAGAGCTACCACGAACCTTCCTAGATCTGAATTAATGAGGGTGTAATCGTATTAGCAGAATTGATTAATACCTAAATGTGAAGCAGGCGCTGGCAGCCCCGATAACTGTCAGATTTCTCTCCTTGAGAGCGCGGACCGCCTCTCGCAAGGTGCTTCCGGAAGCCACAACGTCGTCAATGACTATTAATCGGCGCGATTCATAAGAATCACTATCAATCTGACTCTTAACCTGAAAAGCACCTGCCAAATTTCTTAATCTTTCCAGATTAGTAAGTCCAGTTTGATCTTGAAGTGACTTTCTAACTTCCAAAAGTTGGGCGATATTAATTTCTTGATTATTTCTTTGCATCTGAGTACAAGTACGCGAAGCTAGTTCAAGAATCGGGTTTATACCTCTTCTGCGATAAGGCTTAAATGACGTAGGAATTGGTACTATTGAAATCTCTTTATCTGAACCGGAAATTAATCGCGTTATTGACGTTCTTATAGCGGTTGCTAAAAGCTCTTGTGCTGATTTATTTCCTTCCTCTTTTGCTAGGAGAACCATTTTCATGGCGACTCTGTTGTACCGAATCGAAGCGTAGGTAGGAAAATTGAAGTCCGTAAGTTTGTGCGGAAAAGGTTTCCACAACTTCTTACATTCCCGGCAAAGTGACTCGTTTCCAGTTTTCTTATCACAGAGAAGACATTTGGGAGGATAAACAAGGTTTACAAGACCATTAAGCATTCGGTAAACATATTTGTCATTACCTTAGTTTCTTTAAATTAACTTATTGCTGTGGATTCTCTGAAATCGGATACTGAACTATCGATTCTCCGGAGACTTTTGGCAGGGTCAGAACGAAATTTGCACCTTTGCCAATTTCTCCCCAAACTTTTATTTCACCGTCGTGAAGTGCTGCATCCTCTTTGGCAATAGATAATCCAAGGCCGGTTCCACCGCGGATTCGAGATCGAGAGGGATCTGCTCGCCAGAATCGATCAAATACTCGATTCCAATACTGTCGTTCAATACCAATTCCGTAATCGCGAACAGAAACGGCAACCGCATCGGATGACTCCTTGATTTTTACATCTACCGGACGACCTTCGGAGTGATCAATGGCGTTTGTGAGCAGGTTTCTGATGATTCGCTCAACTCTTCGAGAATCTGCATCAAGCATGATTCGTTCATTCGGCGCAACAAAACGAATCTCACTCTCTTTTTCATTTGCAACGATTGAAAGATCTTCTACACACTTTCTTACAACGGTCGTAATATCCACTTTGGCAATATCCAAAGTTGCAGCTTCTGCATCAAATCTGCTGACTTCCAATAGATCTTGCAGAAGTTGCTCGAATTTTTCGATTTGTGACTGCAATAACTCGGCACTACGCGCCACATTTGGATCAAAAGACTTTCTTGCTTCGCCAATAACATCAGCTGCCATTCGGATAGTTGTTAATGGAGTACGTAATTCATGGGATACATCGGAAACGAACCTTTGTTGGATTCTAGAAAGATTCTCCAAGCGATTAATTTGTTCAGCTAGCGTGGTTGCCATCTGATTAAAAGCTATTCCCAAACGAGCAGTTTCATCCTCTCCGCTAACTGACATACGACGCTTTAGATCGCCAGCAGTGATTGATTCGGCACTTTCAGCTGCAATCTGAATTGGTTTAATTGCAATACGCAAGACAATTGATGCAGTCAACAAAATAAGGACTAAAAGAAGGATTCCCGTGCCCCAAAGAGATCTACCGATCAAATCAATACTTCGTTGCTGAGCCACAAAATCGTAAGCCAAATACATTTCAAATTTACCCAGTGAAGGAATATTTAGCTCTTTGCCAATAAATATTCCGGGTATCTGGCGATTATTAACGTATTTAAGATTTCCTCGTTGCGATGAAACTTCTGCCTTATTTTTTATCTCTTTACGAAGCGCGATTGGGATAGATTCTGGCTTCAAGAAATTAGAAGTGTTTATCGGCGCAATACCTTTAATTTTTATCCCTTTAGAGTGAAAAAGAGCAACTTCTCTACCAGATTCTTCCGCGCTAACGTTAGTCGAATTAACTATCTCTTCAACGAGAGCTTTGTAATCAGAAGTAGGACTCAAAGTTGCTACTGTTAATCTGTATTCAGCAAATTGAATTGCTGCACGTCCTTCAGAGATGGCAGATGCAGACTTCTCTCTATAGATGCCATCTTCCAAACGGTTGTAGAGACTTGAACCGATAAAGCTGATGAGAATGATTGAAACAACAGCGGTCAGAGTAAAAACTTTGAGAAAGAAGGATTGACGAAACTTTCTAACTAGTTGCGTCATCAGTTACGAGCGCCGGATCCGCCCGCTTTATATCCAACACCTCGAACCGTAAGAATAATCTCTGGGTTCTCTGCCTCATGTTCTATCTTGGCGCGCAATCTTTGAACATGAACATTTACTAGTCTGGTATCTGTTGAATGTCGATAGCCCCAAACTTCTCCAAGTAAGGCTTCACGAGTAAATACTCGGCCAGGTTCTTTTGCAAGAGCAACAAGTAAGTCGAACTCAAGTCGGGTCAATGGAATCTCTTTGCCATTTCGTGAGACTGAGTGTTCGACTACATCGATTGCAAGATCACCGATTGTTAGGTGGCCATTTATATCGCCACCAGCTCTGCGCAATCTTGTGCGAATTCGCGCGACAAGTTCCGACGGTTTAAATGGTTTAACCATGTAATCATCTGCTCCGGCTTCTAGGCCGCGCACAATGTCGTGAGTATCGCTTTTCGCAGTCAACATAACTATCGGAACGCGTGTTGATTGCTTTCTAATTTCTTTACATACTTCAATGCCATCAGCTCCAGGAAGCATAATGTCGAGCAAAACTAGATCTGGTTGACTATTGCGAAAAACTGTAATCGCTTCATCGCCACGGCTAACCAGATCAACTTCCATGCCAACACCGTTGAGGACGATTCCTAACATCTCAGCGAGATCTTGATCATCATCTACAACAAGTATTGAAGTCATTAGCTGCCATGCTCCCAAGAATTTAAGTATTCAGTTTGAACAGGAGTCAAAGTATCAATCGTCGCGCCCATACTCTTCAACTTCAAAGCGGCAATCTCTTTATCAATCGACTTAGGAACTTCGTGTACACCTGGTTTTAGCTTTGCGGCTTCGCTCAGGAGCCACTCAGCTGCCAAGGCTTGGTTAGCAAAAGACATATCTAGAACGGCTGCTGGGCTGCCCTCTGCTGCACCTAAATTAACTAAACGGCCTTCTGCAATTAAGAGAATTCTGTTTCCATTTGAAAGTTGGTACTCATCGGTTTGATGGCGAATCTTCGGATTCTTCTTTGAATTCTTCTCTAACCATTCGACATCAATTTCAATATTGAAGTGGCCAGCATTTGCCATGATTACGCCATCTTTCATTAATTCAAAATGTTCTTTTGAAATGATGGTTCGATTTCCGGTAACCGTTACGAAAATATCTCCAATCTTTGCAGCATCCTTCATTGGCATGACACGGAAACCTTGCATTAGCGCATCTAGTGCTTTCGTTGGATCTACTTCTGTTACGACAACATCTGCACCTAGTCCACGCGCACGATCTGCTACGCCTTTGCCGCAATATCCAAAACCTGCTACAACGAATACTTTTCCTGCAATTAATTGATTGGTTGCTCGGAAAATTGCATCCATCGTTGATTGACCGGTTCCATATCGATTATCAAACATATGCTTGGTATCAGTATCGTTTACGGCAATCATTGGAAACTTAAGGGCATTATCGCGAGCCATCTGTGATAGTCGAATAACTCCAGTAGTGGTTTCTTCGCAACCACCGGCAACGTTTGGTAGTAATTCAGTTCTTGTTGTGTGGAGCGTATTTACTAAGTCGCAACCATCATCAAAGACTTGATTCGGCGCGATATCAAGACAGGCATTGATATTTCGATAATAACCATCACGATCAATACCTTTTTTGGCAAAGACGCTAATTCCATAATCGTGAACTAAAGATGCGGCGACATCATCTTGCGTTGAGAGCGGATTGGAAGCACAGAGAGCAAGTTCGGCTCCACCTGCGACGAGTGTTCGCATCAAATTAGCCGTTTCGGTGGTGACGTGCATGCAGGCTGAAAAGCGAACACCTTTAAAAGGTAATTCCTTTTCAAAACGCTTTCTGATTTGCGCCAAGACCGGCATGTTCCGGTCTGCCCATTCAATTCTCTTCTTTCCTTCTACGGCTAGAGAACTGTCGGCAATTTCATGCTTTGGAAGGCTCACAATGCTCCTAATTAGTTAGTTGGTAAGACGCGGAAGTTTACTGGGTAATTAACTGTTCCAGCACTTCGTCTTTAAGCCTTGCCATCTGCGTATCTGTATCTGCCTCAACATTAAGCCTCAATAATGGCTCGGTATTTGAGGGTCGAAGATTGAACCACCAGGTCTTTCCAGTAACCGTCAATCCATCGAGCTCGTCAAAATCAACTGGCTCGTTTATCTTTCGATAGAAATCTTTGATTTTTTCAATTGCTAATTGTTGATCATTAACTTTGGTGTTTATCTCACCGCTGATTGCATAACGATTAAAAGGTTGCAGTAATTCACTTAATGAAAGATTGTTGTCTAGCAATGCAGCTATGGCGTGAAGTGCTGCGAGCATTCCTGAGTCAGCTCGCCAAAAATCTTTGAAATAAAAATGCCCAGAATGCTCCCCGCCAAAAATTGCTCCAGATTCAGCCATGGATTTCTTTATAAAAGAGTGTCCAACTCTGCTCCGTAGTGGAATTCCACCACTTTCTTCAATTGTTTCGCGCACCGCTTTTGAGCAAATCAAGTTGTAAATCACGGTAGCTCCGGGATTTGCAGCAAGCTCTCGTTTTGCAATTAACGCAGTTAGGGCAGATGGCGAAACAAGTTCGCCTCTCTCATCAATTAAGAAACATCGATCAGCATCACCGTCAAAAGCTAAACCGATATCAGAATTGGTATTTCGAACTAAATTTTGCAGATCAACTAAATTCTTCGGATCAATCGGGTTTGCCTCATGATTGGGAAATGTTCCATCAAGTTCGAAGAAAATTGGATTGATATCTGCTGCAATTTTCGACATCACTGCTGGTGCGGTTAATCCGCCCATGCCATTACCCGCATCAATCGCAATAGCCAGTTTTCGTCCTTGAAAACTTCTTGCAAAGGTATCTTTTGGGAATAGGCCAAATAAGAAATTTACATATTCATCTAGCATTGATTTTTCTTTGACTACTCCGGTATTTCGAAGCGCCATAGGCGCACCTTCTCTAATTGCCTCCTTTATCCAATTAAGTCCAGAATCTTGGCCAATTGGTCTTGCACCGCTTAAACAGAGTTTTATTCCGTTGTACTCAGCTGGATTATGGCTTGCGGTAAACATCGCTCCGGGCAAGTTCAAAGAACCAGAAGCAAAATAAAGTTGATCAGTTGCGGAAAGGCCGATACGAATGACATCAAAGCTTTGAGAAATTACGCCATCTGAAAAGGCACTTGCAAGCTCTGGCGATGAGGGTCGCATATCTTCACCGATAACAACTGTTGCGGGTTCTCTTTTTAATTCAAGAAATCGGGCAAAAGCAACTCCAGCAGCAAAAGCAAATTCCGGCGTAAGTTCTTCTTCAACTAATCCACGAATATCATATGCCTTGATTAAGCGATCTACTAACAACTTTTTTTCCTTAATCTTTCCTTGAAATTCTATTTCTGATTAGGGATTGCGCGCAGATGGCCACGTCTTCCAACTTCTGGAGTTTTGCGCTTTTCAACAATATCTTGCTTTGCCACTTCACGTACTGCATCTGCAATTGCCATAAGGTCCTCAGCGGAAGGTTCAACTTCATTAGTGCCTGAATCGTGCTTAATTACATTCCATCCCTTTGGAACAGTTAACTTATCGCTATGTTCTAGACAAAAATCAAAGGCATGAGGCTCTGCAAAAGTGGATAGTGGACCGAGAACCGCTGTCGATTCGGAATAAATATAAATTAAGGTTTTTGCCGCACTCAGATTGCACCCAGATCTGGAGCAACGTCTACCGCTTCCGCTGGGACGTTTTATTTCTGCTGGCATATCGCGAGATTAGTAGGAATTAAATAAAAGTGTGGGATTACGTGCGTGACTGTATGACAGATATGTCTGTAATAGGTCTAACCGCACTTTCCAGTGATGCAGCGCTTGTGACAGGTAGTGACGCAATTCCATCGCGGGTTACCCAAGTCATTCCCGCGCTAACTGTGCCTCGATTGATTAGGCGCACTATGCGGACATTGGCTGGAACCTTCCAGTTAACAATCTCTTCACCAGTTAGGACGCGTGAGTTATTTTTACCGTCTTTCGTTCTCCATTCTGCAAGTACTGCAATTCGATCACCAACAAATGTGAGCGTAGGTTCTAAACCGTAGAGATTAAATTCCAAGGTCTTAAAGCTTGGAGCTGCAACTGACCAAGAGAAATCCGAGAGAGAGCCAGAAGTGAGCTCAGTTCTTACAGCCGCCGCAATAGGTGCTGAAGCTTCAATCTTTATTGCAAAGTTTTCTTTACCTAGATCTAAATCTTTAAGCGGAACATCCACAACAGTCTTTGCATTTAATTCGATTTCGCCAAGGCCGACTGGAATGTAAACACCCGATTTAGAGAGAATTTCGACAGAGGCACTTGTGTCAGAGTCTGAAACGTTAATAACTCTAAGGGTATGGTTTATCTTTCCCGAACTTCCATATTTTGCAGTGAGACCCGGAATTATTTGAACTTCTCCTGGTGAAACATTCGGTGAAACAAAATCTCCACCCAAGTTATTTAGTCCACGCACTCTCTCGTCAAGCAAGTAACTGGTTACACGACCATTAAGAACTTTTACTTCTAGCGCCAAACTCTCGGCTCCGGGGTCTAACGAGTCGATACGAATAACTTTCTCCGAAAGTGCGCGAACTGTGATGTTGTTTGCGGCCTTCGGTCCAGTTTCATCATATGCAGTTACTTCTACTTGTGCATCGCTTAATCCACTATTAATCATTACTAGTTTGCCTTGGCTAGTTACATTTGCAGTTCCACCAACAAACCAAGAGTTTGCATCGCCAAGACCACAAGTAACAGCAGTTGTCCATCTACTTTCTTTACTTTGAATATTTAGAGTGTCACGTGGATTACCAGATACAACTATTGCTCCCCTCGAATTATTTGGCGTACCCGTTGTTGGCTGGGTAAAGCCTGAGGCTTTGCGCGTTAAGTCTCTGATACCAACTGATTTTGAAGGCAACAGCGCAATACTTCTGGCGCCATTTATTGGTCCAGGACAAGTAGTTACTGCATAACTGCGAGAAACTTCAGTAGTTTGATTATTTTGCGGCAACAAAATCGCGACATGAGCAAAAATAATGAAGATTAAGAGAGCAAAAACTGACCTTGCTTGATGAGAATTGTTTGGCGCAGCGGTCATGAAAGTTCCTCCAACTTCATTTCACTGCGACGACGTCGAGCAGGTAAAGCCAAAACAACAAGGGCTGTAAAGCTAATTATTTGAAGTGATACCCAAGCACGTCGAGAAGTCGAATCATGATAAAGAGTGAACTCGCCTGGTTCTAAAACATTAAATATCGGTACTCCTGATGGCGACTCAATTGAAGGAACGAATCTTCCATTCACAAGTAACTTCCATCTTGAATCATATTTCTCAGTAATCAATAGTTTTCCAGGTTGAATGAGAGTTCCTTCGGCTCCTGTGCCACCGCTTGGAATCGTTATCTGTCTGCCATCTGAAGTTACGAAAAGTACATGCGGTAAGGCATCTGTGACTTTCCAAGTGATTCCTTCATTTGTTTTGGAGGCACGTGTGAAGCCACCTACTCCATCAATTGTTCTAACCAGATCATCATTTAAGGGTCGTGCTAGAAAGATATATCTGATTCCAAAATCTGCTAAAACTTTACTGGAATCTATGCCGGCTCCAGTTACAAGATCAACAATTGATTTATTAACTACCAGCGATAAGCCGACAAGTACATCTGGTTCACCTAATATCAAATCGCTGTCTCGTGCGATAAAGAATGTGGTTTGATCATTTTCGCTTCTTATAACTAGAGTTTTAAAACGTTCTTCAGTTTGAGCGCCAACGGTTAGGAATGCTGGCAACGCATCCCTTGTCTTACTCTGCAATGG
>CAYRXG010000012.1:16983-18032 GCA_964428285.1 uncultured Clavibacter sp. | reverse complement strand
GCTCGCGCAAGGTCGGTTTAGCAGGTAGCGTTCCAAGGGTGTCCCCCATCACAGGCCGAGATTTTCGTAGCGAGATTCCACAATCACCTCGCTCCGCCCAAGCACTTAATCGCGCACTTGAGAGCACGTGGCTGGACCCTGCCAAGATTCATCATGATTCAGCCAAGTTAAGAAACCTGATATTTGAAGCACAAGAGAGCATTGCAGAAAATTTGAAAGTTTCTCGTGAAAATCTTGAGTTTGTCGGAGAGCTTGGTTTTGGTTTTTGGATGGCGATTGCAGGACTGTTACGAAACAACAACCGACCGTTCATCTATTGTGATTGCGATAGACAGATTGTTCACGCATTTGCTCGAGAAGAACAGCATCGAGTGGTAAAAAAACTTGAGATCAATGAGGAAGGACTTGCTGATTATTCAACTCCAGGATTGCCAACAGATTCAGTACTCGTCTGGCAAGCCACAAATCGAGAGACTGGAGTTAAGCAAAGTCCTAGTTCTAGAGATGATTTTCATGTTTTTGCAGATATGACTGCAAGTAGTAATCCAGAACAATTACCAAGCAATTGGAGCGTCGCATTATGGAATCCCCGTCAATTTGCTGGACCTGAAGGCATTGCCATTCTCGCAATTAACGAGAAATCCTCATGGCAGTCTCCACTTCCCAAGATCGACAACAGGAGAACCTTTGGTTCTTACTCCAAAGCAGCTCTAATTTCTGCAGCAATTGCCCTAGAGGATTGGCTGTCAGAGGAGAAGCGAGTAACAAAACATCTTACGGAGTTAAATCTGCGTTTACGTAAAGAGTTAAAAGATAGAATCCAAAGCTTCCAATTCGCAGGAAATCATGAAAACTCTGACCCGAGATATCTTGCCCTTGCAATCGAGAAAATTGTCGCCGAAGAATTGCTCCGACGACTAGATGGTAATGATTTTAAAATTGATGCAGGTTCGGCCTGCGGAGGCGGCGCACTTTCGCCAAGCCACGTTTTAAATGCGATGGGACTGGGTGTTGATGGACATATCAGAATTACGTTAAAGAAAGAGCAT
>CAYRXG010000012.1:9864-16973 GCA_964428285.1 uncultured Clavibacter sp. | reverse complement strand
AAGAGCATAGTCAGCGGGACGTGATTGATTTAGCGACCCGGGTAAGCGATGCAGTTAGAGAGTTGCGGGCTTAATTAAATGAATCACCGCATGCACATGAACCCTGTGCATTCGGATTATCAATTGTGAAACCTTGCTTTTGGATAGTGTCGACAAAATCAATGGTTGCACCCATTAAATATGGAGTGCTCATCTTGTCAGTTACTACTTTTACAGTTCCAAATTCAGAGATTGAATCGCCATCCATAGCGCGATCATCAAAATAGAGTTGGTAACGCAAACCTGAACAGCCGCCTGGCTGTACCGCAACCCGGAGATTTAGGTCATCGCGACCTTCCTGTGCCAATAGCGAAGCTACCTTTTCAGCAGCAACGGGTGTTAGGACAATTCCAGTTACAGTTTCGGTACTCATTTAACTCTCCGTTCGAACTTCTCTTCAGGAGAAACTTTACTCCCAAAGCGAGGATAATGCCGCCATGTCGAAAGCGCTCTCTGAACTTCTCTTCCTGGGAAATGCATCAGACTTATCAAGCGAGCGCGGGGTTTCTTGCACCGGAGAATTACCACCTCCTAGTGACCCAGATTTGGTCGAGCGCGCGATGAGCGCGAAAACCCAACTGGGAAATTCAACATTGATTCTTGGACATCATTATCAACGCGACGAAGTTATTCAATTCGCCGATATAACAGGAGATTCCTTCAAACTCGCGCAAGCAGCTGCGCAAAGAAGCGAATCAGAATTCATAGTTTTCTGCGGCGTCCACTTTATGGCAGAGAGCGCAGATATTCTTACGAGTGATTCCCAACAAGTAATTCTTCCTGATTTGGCTGCTGGTTGCTCGATGGCGGATATGGCAAGTGCAGATCAAGTGAATTCGGCTTGGAACGAGTTTGAGAAGTTAGGTATTACAAAAAAGACAGTTCCAATCACGTACATGAATTCGACCGCTGCAATCAAGTCTTTTACCGGAGAAAACGGCGGCGCAGTTTGTACATCGTCAAACGCCGAACGTGCCATGCGTTGGGCCTTTGAGAAAGGTGAAAAAGTTTTCTTCCTTCCAGATCAACATCTTGGGCGCAATACCGCAGTTTTAAAGCTTGGATTAAAACTTGAAGATTGCGTGGTCTGGAATCCTTGGAAACCTCGTGGCGGATTAACGGATCAAGAGATTTTGGATGCCAAAGTCATTTTATGGCGAGGGCATTGTTCAGTTCATGGTCGATTTACTCTGGATAACGTTGTTTCGATGCGCAAACAGATCCCAGATATTCAGATATTGGTACATCCAGAATGTGTGCACGATGTTGTTAAGAGCGCTGACGTAGTCGGCAGTACAGAGATGATTATTCGAACTATTCGAGAGGCAAAACCGGGTACCACTTGGGCGGTAGGCACCGAATTGAACTTGGTTAAGAGATTGGCAGATGAGAACAAAGATAAGAGGATTCTTTTTTTGGAGAAGACTGTCTGTTATTGCTCGACGATGAATCGAATAGACCTACCTCATCTGGTCTGGGCGTTGGAATCTCTAGTAAAAGGTAAGGTCATTAACCCCATCAAAGTTACCCCCCGTGTCGCAAAAAATGCACGAGTTGCACTCGAGCGCATGCTCGCTCTACCTTAACTCTTATGAGCGAGAAAAAGGGTCGTCCAACTCCGAAGCGTAAAGAAGCGGAGAAAGAGCGCGTTTTTAAGAGATTAGCGCCCGCAGCTACCAAAGAAGCCAAAAAGATTCAGAAGAAGCAATCTCGCTTAGCGCGACATGCGCAACGTGAGGCGTATATGCGAGGCGAAGAGAGTGCATTGCCACCTCGGGATCGCGGTCCAGTTAGAAAGTTCGTCCGTGATTATGTCGATGCTAGAAGATCTGTTGGAGAGCTTTTTTTACCGATAATTGTTCTAGTTCTCTTTATGACCATCATCCCAGTAATGCAAATTCAATTGGCAGCAATTGTTCTCATGTATTCAGTTCTCGCATTTTCATTTATTGATGGCTTTTACCTGAGTAGAAAAATAAAGAAAGAAGTCGCAAAACGTTTTGGCGACGAAAACCTAAAAGGTGTGGGCATGTATGGCTGGCTACGTTCGACTCAAATTCGAAGATTACGCGCACCACTTCCCCGCGTTACTAGAGGAACAAAACTCTAACTTTTAAGCTCGAGGGCGTGGCGATTCAGTCTTCGCGGGATTGCGTTCAGGGAGCGAACCAAGCACACGATCAATTTCGCGCATCGTTGTTTCGCTCAACTTAACTCCACTTGCTTTGACGTTTTCTTTGATTTGAGCTGGCTTGGTTGCGCCAATGATTGCGCTCGAGACATTTGGATTTTGCAGCACCCAAGCAATAGCTAATTGAGAGAGTGTTAAATCAACAGACTCCGCGATTGGCCGTAATTTTTGAACTGCAGTTAGTACTTCATCGCGCATCCATCTTGCAATCATGTTTGCGCCACCCTTCTTATCAGTTGCGCGCGAGCCTGCGGGCGGCTTCCTGCCTGGTAAGTACTTTCCGCTCAGTGCGCCTTGAGCAATTGGCGACCAAACAATCTGGCCGATTCCATTGGCCTTACATGTAGGCACTACTTGGCTTTCGATAACCCGCCAGAGCATTGAATACTGCGGTTGGCTAGATACAAATTTGTTGTAAGACATTTTTTCTTGGATTTTTAACGCTGAATTTATTTCTTCAGCGCTCCATTCGGAAAAGCCAATATAGAAAACTTTTCCTTGCCGAATCAAATCATCAAATGCACTAAGACTCTCTTCTAATGGAGTCTCATAATCGAATCTATGGAATTGATAAAGATCGATGTGATCGGTCTGTAGTCGCTTGAGAGATGCATGCACCGATTCCATTATGTGCTTACGGGACAAGCCTCGATCATTTTTACCAGCGCCGGTTGGCCAGTAAACCTTGGTTAGCAATTCATAGGATTCGCGGCGTACTCCTTTTAAAGCTTTACCTAAAACGGTTTCTGCTCTAGTTCCAGCATAAACGTCGGCAGTATCAAGAGTTGTAATTCCGCTATCGAGAGCTGTTCGAACACATTTAATTGCCGCATCTTGTTCAACCTGTGAACCATGTGTAATCCAATTTCCGTAAGTTATTTCACTTACGTACATTCCAGAGCTTCCTAGCCGGCGATACTCCATGGTTTCATGTCTCCTGACTTTGCGTTCTTGACTTTATCTGGGTTATTTAACGTGAGATGTTACAAATGGCGGTTTGATGACCTTAGCCATTGTTAACTTTCCTCGAATATCTATGGAAACTTCTTGACCAATTGTAATTCTCGGACTAATTAAAGCTAGAGCAATACCAGTTCTTAACGATGGTGAAAAAGTGCCGCTAGTGATCTCACCAATCTTCTCTTGATTTTGCAAAACCGTCATACCCTGCCTTGGAATTCCGCGCTCAGTTACCAGTAAGCCCCGAAGGATTCGAGAGACACCTTCAGTCTTCTCTTTAACCAGAGTTGATTTGCCCCAGAAATTTGTTTTTGCCCAACCAACTGCCCAACCTGCATTGGCTTGGACTGGAGTTATCGAGAGTGAAAGTTCATGTCCATGCAATGGATATCCCATCTCAGTGCGCAACGTATCTCGTGCTCCAAGTCCAGCAATTAAGCCGCCAGCTTTGCGAACTGCCCCTTCTAGAGCTTCCCAAACTTTTTTGGCATCTTGCCATTTAGGAAGAAGTTCAAATCCAAACTCTCCGGTGTATCCAGTACGACAAATTACCGTTTCGCAATTAGCGACTTTGCCAACCGTAAATGACATGTAATCCAAATCGATTTCTATCCCAAGCGATTCTAGAACCTTGAGCGCATTAGGTCCTTGTAAGGCAAAAACTCCGTATAGGTCATGTACATTCTTGATTTCTACAGATTGGTCAACCTCTTTAATCCTTTTTACGACCTCATCGGTATTTGCTGCATTTGGCACTAATAGAAACTCTTGCGAACTCTTTCTATAAACAATCAGATCGTCAACTACTCCACCTGATTTTTCATCACATAGCATTGTGTATTGCGCTTGGCCATCAGATATTTTCGCTAAATCATTTGTTAAAACTTGATTTAGTAAATCAAAAGCGGTGGCACCACGAACTTCAACTTTGCCTAAATGGGAAACATCAAAAAGGCCAACATTTTCCCGAATCGCTGTGTGTTCATTTATGACTCCGCCCCCACCAGCACCGTATTCAATTGGCATCTCCCAACCACCAAAATCAGCCATCTTTGCGCCAGCTGCTAAGTGATAGTCATGTAATGGCGAATATCGAGGCACTCCAATAACCTAGCCCAATGTCAACCATAATTGCGACTGACCAACCAACAAATACAGAAGTCTTAGTTCTCGGAATCGCCAAAGAGAGAACTGGAAATGCCAAGATACGTATCCAGAGCGCTGGCTACAAGGTTGCTGCGGAAAGATTAGAGAAGACGCTTCTAAGGCTCGGTGCGACCGGCGCTGTAGATCAAGTAATCAAACTAACTGATGATGGAAAGCTTTACGTATTTACTGGACTTGGCGAAATTGCGGATAGCTATTCTCACGAAATCCTTCGCAGTGCTGCCGGAGCAGCTGCTCGAAACCTATTAGGTGAAAAATCAGCCTTCTTCACTCTTCCACATAAGGATTCATCTGGCTTTGCCGCAATTTGTGAAGGGGCCCTTCTTGGTTCTTATGTTTTTGATGAATTTAGAGGAACCACGAGAAATGAGCGCAAATCTCCGTTAGGCAAAATCGAAGTTCACAGTCGCTTTGGCAAGGAAAAAACCGGTAAGTCAATTCTCAATCGAGCAGCGATTATTGCCAAGTACACCTTCTTAGTTAGAGATTTAGTAAATACTCCACCAAGTCACTTAACGCCCAAATCTTTCTGTGAAAAATTGAAACCGCTAAGCCGTAAAGTTGGGGTTCAAGTAGAAATATTTGACGAGGTTCAGTTAAAGCGGCAAGGTTTCGGCGGAATAATCGGAGTAGGACAAGGATCTGCAAATCCGCCTCGACTGTTGCACCTCTCCTATCGTCCGCGAAAATCCAAACATCGTCTTGCTTATGTTGGAAAGGGAATCACTTTTGATACTGGCGGATTAGCTCTAAAGCCTGCACAGGGAATGGAGGCGATGAAGTCTGACATGAGTGGTGCTGCAGCCGTTTGTGCCGCCATTCTGGCAATTGCCGAATTGAATATTCCAATTGCAATTGATGCTTGGGCTCCGCTTGCAGAAAATATGGTTAGCGATACCGCAACCAGACCAAGTGATGTAATAACAATATATGGTGGCAAGACTGTTGAAGTACTTAATCCCGATGCAGAGGGCCGTTTAATTTTGGCAGATGCTTTAGTAAAGGCCGCAGAAGTTGGTAATAAGAATGGCAAACTAGATGGAATCGTCGATGTGGCAACTTTAACCGGAGCACAAGTTGTTGCGCTTGGAACAAGAACAAGCGCAGTTATGACAAATAACGAAATGTTCCGCGATCACTTCATGGGAAGCGTTGCCAGAAGTGGCGAAAAGTTTTGGCCGATGCCTCTTCCAGAAGATTTGAGGGCGTCGCTTGATTCACCAGTTGCAGATATCGCAAATATTGGAGAACGTATGGGTGGCATGCTCGTCGCTGGACTATTTCTAAAGGATTTCGTTGATAAAGAGCTCCCATGGCTCCACCTAGATATTGCAGGACCGGCATATAACGAGAAACTTCCGCATGGCTACACCACTGTTGGAGGTACAGGTGTCGCACTTCGCACTCTTCTCACATTGGCCGAGGACACAGTTAAGCGCTAAGACTGGCAAGATATCCCTGGGCGAGCAGTAAAGCTCGCAATGAACAGTTCTCTGGAGGTGCGTATGGCCAACTTTGACCTGGTAATTCTTGGTGGAGGAAGTGGCGGGTATGCCTGTGCACTTCGTTCGGCGCAATTAGGACTATCCGTTGCACTCATCGAGAAAGAAAAAGTTGGCGGAACTTGTTTGCATCGCGGATGTATCCCAACTAAAGCGCTCCTCCATGCTGGTGAAGTTGCAGATAACGCACGCCATGCAAGTGAGTTCGGAGTAAAAGCAGAATTTAAAGCAATCGAAATGAGCGGCGTAAACGCATATAAAGATGGAGTGATATCCAAACTCTACAAAGGACTACAAGGTTTAGTTAAGTCTCGTGGAATCACATACGTCGAAGGTGCCGGAAAGCTTGTCGCAAAAGATACCGTTGAAGTTAATGGTCAAAAATACATTGGAAAAAATGTTGTTCTTGCTACCGGTTCTTACGCGAAGACTCTCCCTGGATTAGAAATCGACGGGAAGTCGATTATCACCAGCGATCATGCTCTAAATATGGATTATGTTCCCAAATCGGTGATCGTTTTAGGTGGCGGAGTTATTGGTTGCGAATTCGCATCCGTCTGGAAATCATTTGGATCGGAAGTCACAATTATTGAAGCCCTACCCCACTTGGTTGCCCTTGAGGACGAAACTTCTAGCAAACAACTTGAACGAGCTTTCCGTAAGCGTGGAATAAATTTTGAATTAGGAACTAAGTTTAAGAGCGCTGCTAAGAGCGGTAAAGAAGTTGTAGTTACTTTGGAAGATGGCAAAACCTTTAAGGCTGACTTACTTCTTGTTGCAGTTGGCAGGGGCCCGGTATCAGCAGATTTAGGCTATGAAGCTGCAGGTATCAAAATGGATCGCGGGTATGTTCTAGTCGATGAAAAATGTCGAACGAATGTTCCTGGCATTTTTGCCGTCGGAGATTTGATTCCTACTCTGCAGTTAGCTCATGTTGGTTTTGCTGAAGGAATTCTGGTCGCAGAAGAAATTGCCGGACTCAACCCTCGTCCAATCAATTATGACGGCGTTCCTCGTGTTACTTACTCTGAGCCTGAAGTTGCATCAGTTGGTCTTACAACTGCTGCCGCAAAAGCAAAAGGTTTCGATGTAGTTGAACTTAACTACGATCTCGCCGGAAATGGAAAAGCGCAGATCCTAAAGACTGCCGGCTCTATTAAATTAGTTTCACAGAAAAACGGCCCGGTACTTGGTATTCATATGGTTGGAGCTCGCGTTGGTGAATTACTGGCTGAAGCGCAATTGATTTT
>CAYRXG010000012.1:6067-9852 GCA_964428285.1 uncultured Clavibacter sp. | reverse complement strand
GGCAGGCAGAAGCATTTGATGTTGCTCCTCTTATTCATGCACATCCAACACTTTCAGAAGCGATGGGTGAAGCTCATTTGGCACTTGCAGGAAAGCCTCTTCATGCCCATGGATAATCAACAATTCAAAGAAGAAATGGAGACGTTGCGATGACTTTTTCGGTAAAAATGCCAGCACTCGGCGAAAGCGTTACTGAAGGCACCGTCACTCGCTGGCTTAAATCAGAAGGCGATCAAGTAGCCCTAGATGAACCACTATTGGAAGTCTCGACAGATAAAGTAGATACTGAAATTCCATCTCCAGCAGCCGGCGTCCTCCAAAAAATCGTTGTTGGCGTTGACCAGGTTGCCGCGGTCGGCGCTGAATTAGCTTTAATTGCAGATGGCGCGTCCGCATCTAGTGCACCACAAAAAGTAGAAAGTGCTCCGGCTCAAAAACAGCCAGAACCAGTTGTTGCGCAAACTCCAAAAATTGAACCAGTAATTGCAGCTGCTGCTCCCGTTACAAACAATGAATCGACAATTGTTTATATGCCAGCACTTGGTGAGTCTGTTTCGGAAGGAACTGTAACTCGATGGTTAAAGTCTGTTGGAGATTCCGTATCTGCAGATGAAGCACTTCTTGAAGTTTCTACAGATAAAGTCGATACCGAAATACCTTCACCAGTTACCGGCACAATACTTTCAATTGATGTAAATGTTGATTCGACGGTTCCAGTAGGAGCTAGGTTGGCAAGTATTGGCAGTGCCGGCGCTACGCCCGCTACTAAACCAGCGCCAGTTGTACAAGCACCTGTTGTACAAGCATCAGTTGTACAAGAACAGGTTGTTCCTCCGGTTATTCCAACTCCGACTCCTGCTGCTCCTGTAACTCCAGCAGTTATGCCTGCCGCAAAAGGCTCACTGTTGAGCGATGCTTATGTGACTCCAATAGTTCGCAAGCTAGCAAACGAAAATGGAGTCGATCTCTCGCGGGTAAGCGGAACAGGAGTAGGCGGAAGAATCCGAAAAGAAGATGTGCTTGCAGCAATTAGTAAGCCAGTTGCTGCGCCTCCAAGCCAAACAATTCAAAGTGCTCCAATTTCTCCGATTCAAGCCAAGCAACCTGTAACTGCATCTCCACTTCGTGGAACGACGGTTACTATGTCTCGTTTACGGAAAGTAATTGCAGCGAGAATGCTGGAATCTTTACAAGTTAGTGCCCAACTAACGACTGTTGTAGAAGTTGATATTACAAAAATCGCTCGTCTGCGTGAAAAAGCTAAGGGCGCATTTGAATCGCGTGAAGGAGTAAAACTTAGCTTCTTGCCGTTTTTTGCGGTCGCAGTATGTGAAGCTCTCAAAGTTCATCCGGTACTTAATGCTTCAGTCGAAGGTGATCAAATTACTTATCACGCAGCTGAACATCTAGGTATAGCTGTTGATACTGATCGTGGCTTGCTAGTTCCGGTTGTGCGAGATGCCGGGGATTTAAATATGGGAGGTATCGCTCGAAAAATTTCCGATGTCGCACTTAGAACTCGTGAAAACAAAATCTCTCCTGATGAATTAGGTGGCGGAACTTTTACTATTACAAATACCGGTTCACGAGGCGCATTATTTGATACGCCAATTATCAATCAACCACAGGTAGCAATCTTGGGAGTTGGATCTGTCGTTAAGCGACCAATGGTTGTAAAAGGTGAAGACGGTGGCGAAACAATTGCCATTAGATCAATGGTTTATCTAGCTCTCTCCTATGACCATCGAATAGTGGATGGTGCGGATGCTGCTAGATTCTTATCAACATTAAAAGAACGACTAGAAGAAGGTCGTTTCGAATCTGATTTAGGACTTTAGTGTCTCTGCCACAACGTATCGCAATCACCGGAGCCACTGGAATGATTGGATCTGCGCTAGTTGGCCATTTGAAATCAGAAGGTCATACCGTGCAGAAACTTGTCCGGCGGCCAGTAGTTTCATCAGATGAAGTTGCATGGGATCCAAAAGCCGGAACTATTGATTTGGCCGCTCTCGAAGGCGTAGATGCAATCATCCATTTGGCAGGAGCAAATGTCGGAGATCGCCGCTGGACTAAACGTTACAAAGCTGAGATTTTGAATTCGCGCTTGCTTGGCACAAACACAATTGCTACAGCAGTTTCCCAATTGAAACCTTCGATATTTATTTCCGCCAGCGCCATTGGTTGGTATGGCGAAACTGGGAACCGGGCCGTAACGGAAAATGATCGTCCAGGTGATGATTTCCTAGCAACCGTTTGCAAAGAGTGGGAAGCAGCCGCGGATATTGCCGGCGATGTACGAACAGTTAAATTGCGCACTGGATTGGTGTTAGAACCTACCAGCGGTGCTCTTGGAAAAATGTTGCCGCTATTTAGATTTGGCCTTGGTGGCAAATTAGGTAATGGCAAGCAGTGGTGGTCTTGGATTACTTTGCACGATCAGATTAAGGCGATCTGCTTCTTACTTGAAAATCAAATAGAAGGTCCGGTTAATCTAACTTCTCCAAATCCTGCAACAAATCAAGAATTTACCTCCGCATTAGCTCGTGCGATGCGACGTCCAGCGCTGTTTCCCGTACCAGGTTTTGCACTTAAACTCGTTCTAGGTGGATTTTCGACAGAGATTCTCGGATCCAAAAAGGTGATACCTCAGAAATTGATTGATAGTGGATTCCAATTTGATTTCCCACATTTGGCGCCCGCTCTAGCCGAACTTATTGATCAGCAATAATTGCATTAGCCGCTCGTCGACCGCTAAGTAATGCTCCTTGTTGAGATGGCGTAGCCATCCAATCCCCCGCAACATAAACTCCATTAAAAAGAACATCTTCGACAACTAGATCTTTTCCGGGCGCATGATTTGGAAGAGAATTTGGAATATCTATGCATTTAAGTAGAGTCCAATTCTCAGCCGCAACTTCCCAGAGATACGAAAGGTGGGAACGAACCTCTGCCTCAGTGCCATCACCTAAAGTTGTGGCGACTAGAAGTGCAGATCCAGCCGGTGCGTAACTTGGTGCAATATTAGAAATAACAAGTGAGTTGATTACAGGTCCTATTCCTCCAACTTTCAAAACATTACTATCAATTTCATCTTCGGCAATTTTGAAATACCAAGATTTACTTCGATTCATTTTAGGAAGAGGTAATTTGAGAATTTGAGCTGAACTCAATGGATCTAGTGCCGCAATTACATAATCTGCTTCGAAATTTCCATTGCTAGTTTCTACAGATTTCGAATCAATCCTTGTTACTTCAACCCCGTATTCAATATCTAGATTGCGCGATAAAGCCTGTGAAACACTACCCACTCCCCCCGCAGGCACTCCAGGATTTCCTTTGATAAACCAGTGAATGAGTTCGCGAGCCATTCGATTTGAAACTTCCTCAGGGCCTGAAAGGAATACTCCAGTCAAAAATGGCGAAAGAACATTTTCGAAGAAATCGCCAGTCTCATAAAGCGCTTGACCGAATGAAACATCTTCTGTTTCTCGTCTTAAGTAGCGGAGAAATTTCAGTTTCTCACCAATAGTTCCAGTAGCGCGGTTTAATGCTCCTTTTAAGTAACTTAAACTTTGACGCGGATCGCCGATTCGGATCGTCTCCATGCCAATACGAAGATCTATGGCTTTTGGTAATTTATAAAAATCTATTCCAGCTAAAGCCCGGCTTTCCTTTAACTCTGCATACGACGGATTTATTACTTGGAAGCCATAATCAATTAAGAATCCATCTAGATTTTCTGTAACAACTCTTCCGCCGGGGTGGTTTTCGCGCTCTAAAAC
>CAYRXG010000012.1:0-6057 GCA_964428285.1 uncultured Clavibacter sp. | reverse complement strand
AAACTTTCACTTTGTAACCTTCACGTTGCAGGATTTGTGCTGCATGCATACCAGCCCAGCCAGCCCCGCAAATAATTACCGTCTTGCTATCGCTCATTAATATCTCCGAAGATCTAATTGGCGCGCTTGATCGATTATCTCTGCAACCTGTAGTGCAAACTCGCGACTGATTGGCATTTCGCTACCAGCTTCTAAGGAGTCCAAAATCTTGTTGTAAAACTCAACGTAATTTCCCGGTTCGCCCAAGAATTCTCTCGTGCTATCCCCTCTTGATATCGAAAATTCGCTTGTGGCTAAACTCGGTTCTGGCCAACCAGTTTTTCTTGGCTTCACGGCCGATCGCAAAAGATTCTCTTGAGGATCTAAATCTCTTGCAATTAATGTTCCCTTGCTTCCGCTTAACCTAATCCGCGGACCGATTTCTCCTGAAATAGAGCTTGCAGTTAAGTACGAGTCGATACCTGAATCATGAGTGAGAGCTAAGGAAACATCGTCTTCAGCGCCACCTTTTATCTTTCGAAGTGACGCGTACGTGAGCTTGGCAGGACCAAATAGCGATAATGCAATGGATATTAGATGAGTCTGCAGATCTAGAAGTAAGCCCCCACCAACTTGTATATCAGAATTTTCCCGCCATGAGTTTAGATTTAGCTCTGGTCGGAATCTTTCGAATCTTGATTCAAACTTAAATACTTCTCCCAACTCTTGTTCGACAAGTATTTTTCTGATGGTTTGCGTATCACTATCAAATAGTCGATTGAAGAAAACAGTTATTGGGATTCCATAACTTTCGGCATAATCAAAAAGCTCTACAGTTTCGAAATAATCCCTTCCCATTGGCTTATCAACTACCACCGGGATTCCTGCATTAATTGCCAATTTGGCATGTTCCGAATGAAGATCATTTGTAGACGCAACAACGACCAGATCAAGATCTTCTGCAACTAGCTCCTCAGTGGTCGCCAGAATAGCTGCGAGCGGAAAATCTTCATGTGCATGACCGCGCTTTTCTAGAGATCTAGATGCGATGGCGGCCACGAAGAAACCGGCAGCTTGAAGCAACGGCGCATGGAAATATCGACCAGCTAAGCCATAGCCGACTATTCCTACGCGCTTCAAGGTTCTGCTTAGTTAGGTTGGTTTTTCAATTTAGATGGCCACCAAATCTTTGGCCCAATGACTTTTACTAAGGCAGGAACCAGAAGTGATCTGACAACAATCGTGTCTAGTAAGACTCCGAAAGCAACTGCAAATCCAAGCTCTGCAAGAAATACCAATGGCAAGATTCCAAGAACGCCAAATGTTGCTGCTAAAACAACACCGGCAGAGGTAATCACGCCACCAGTAACCGTAAGTCCCTTTATAACGCCAGCTCTTGTTCCAATCTTCTGCGCCTCTTCACGCACGCGTGTCATTAAGAAGATGTTGTAGTCAATACCTAGCGCAACAAGGAATACGAAAGCGAACAACGGGAATGATGCATCAGTTCCGGCAAATCCGAAGACGTGTTCAAATACGAGTGCACATACGCCAAGAGTTGCTAAGAATGAAAGAACAACGCTGGCAAGAAGCAGACCAGCCGCGAAAATGCTTCGTAGTAGCAAACCGAGAATTATCGCAATCAAGAGTAAAACAGTAGGAATAATGACTCGATTATCACGCTTTGACGACTCGTCGATGTCATAACCAACTGCAGATTGGCCACCAACTAGTACATTTTCGTTAACTTCCTTAACGGTCCTTCGAATTTCTGGAACGAGTGCTTTAGCTTCCTTTGAATCAGCCGCTACTTTCAATGTCGCATATAGAAGAACTTTTCCATCGACAACTCGAACTTGCGACGTTGGTTGCCTTGTGACTGGATCTGGAATAGTGACCGGAACAACGCTGGCAATTTCATCAATACCTGTAAGCGCAGCAGTCACTCCAGGAACATCGGCTTGATCAACAACAATTTCTACTGGTGTTCCTTCTCCACTTGGGAAGTGCTCACCTAACTTCTCTAGACCGATTACTGAATCGGTTCTTGATGTAAAAGCTTCAGTTTGCGATAGGCCATCGCTCTTTAATGTCGTTGAAAATCCAGCAAGAATTATCAGAACCGCAGCAGTGGAAATCCAAATTGGCTTTGGCCTGCGATCAACAAGATTTCCTACCTTTGACCAGAAGCCACTTAACTTCTCGTCAACATCATCGAATTTAGGAATCTTCGGCCAGAAAACCCAACGGCCAACAACGACAAGTAGTGCAGGTAATAAAGTTAAAGCTGCGAACATTGCTGAAGCAATACCTATAGAACCCACTGGACCTAGTCCTCGATTGCTGGAAAGGTCGCTAAGTAGCAGCACCATTAAGCCAGCGATAACTGTTGAACCAGATGCAACTATCGGTTCGAATACCCCACGAAGTGCCTTTCGCATCGCTTCAAGTCTGGATTTGTGATGATGTAATTCTTCGCGATATCTGGAAATCAGAAGTAATGCGTAATCCGTGGCAGCTCCAAGAACAAGAACATCCAGAATTCCTTGAGTTTGGCCATTTAGATCTACCAAATCTGCTTTCGCTAAATAATAAACAATCATTGTGGCAAATCCGAGTGCGCTTCCCGCTGTAAAAAGAGGAATTATCCAAAGTATCGGGGATCGATAAACCAGAATCAAAATTATTGCTACCACAATCAAAGTTGTTCGAAGCAATGTCGTATCGATTGAGCCAAACGCATCAAAAAGATCTGCGAATATTCCTCCGGGACCAGTCACATGTGAATCGACTCCTGCTACTGAAGCCTTCATCTCTTCTCGAATGAAATCGATTATTAGAGGTAGGGCTGGTTCGTCACCAATATTTTCTGCGGCGACATTTGCATTAAGTTGTAAATTTATTAGCGCGGCTTTGCCATCTGCAGATGGAATCGCGGCGATTGGTGCACCTTGCGCAAAATAAGTTGAGAGCGGTAGGCCAGATTCTGGTAAAACTTTTTCACCTAAGCCGTTTGCAAATTCGTTTACTGCCGCGAACTTCTCGACATCTACCGCTGGATTCAAATCGCCAACAAAGATCAATAAAGTTGGAAGTAAGTCCGCAGACTGATCTGAGAACTTAACAATCACCTTGCTAGCGGCGGTTGATTCAGCGCTCTCGGGTAGGAAGGCCGAATTGTCATTCTCTTGCACGTTCGAAATCTTGGAAAAAGCTTGCCCAGAGAAGCCACCGATAGCCAACCAGGCCACGATAGTTACGATTGCCAGCCAGAGACCTTTGCGCGCTCTGTTGCGCAGTATTTTTTCAGATGTCATAACCACGAATTCTATGTGTGAAGTGAGCCCAGCTTGAGACCAAACCTCTCACGAGGCGCCGAAATACGATGAATAAGTAGGCTATGAGGGTGACAAATGCCACCTCTGATATGAAGATCGATTCTGCGATTGAATCAATGCGTTTGGGAACTTTGAACTATCAAAAGGCTTGGGATTTACAGAAATCAATTCATATTGATGTGGCCAATAGTTTTCGGAAAAATTCTTTACTTCTACTAGAGCACCCGCCGGTTTACACCGCAGGTCGTAGAACTCTTCTCGAAGAGCGTCCGACAGATGGTTCAGAAGTTATTGATGTCGATAGAGGCGGAAAGATTACTTTTCATGGACCTGGCCAACTTGTTGGATATCCAATTGTTCGATTACGCGAATCTGAAAACGTTGTTGGATTTGTTAGAGAAATTGAAAAGTCGCTAATTGAAGTTTGTAACGAATTTGGAATTCCAGGTGAGCGCTATTGCGAACGGAGCGGAGTCTGGATTCGTGATAAAGCTGGAGACCGAAAGATTGCAGCTATAGGAATTCGTGTTGCAAAAGGCGTGACGATGCATGGCTTTGCCATAAACATTAATCCAGATCTATCTTTCTATGATCGAATCGTTCCTTGCGGTATAAAGGATGCTTCTGTCACTTCAATGGCGAAAGAGTTAAATCGTCAAATATCGGTCGAAGAGGTCATAGATGTTGTGGAATCTAAAATCTTGACCGCCTTGGAGAAGGTATCAATCTGATGATTGCGCCCGAAGGTAGAAAATTATTACGAATTGAAGCTCGCAATGCGCAAGTTCCGATCGAAAAGAAACCAGAATGGATAAAGACTCGAGCCCATATGGGTCCGGAGTATTCACAACTTCGCTCTTTGGTCTCCAAAGAAGGATTACATACTGTCTGCCAGGAAGCTGCGTGTCCCAATATCTTTGAATGTTGGGAAGATCGCGAAGCAACGTTCTTAATTGGCGGAGAACAATGCACACGTCGCTGCGATTTCTGCAACATTGATACTGGAAAGCCAGAACCATTAGATCGCGATGAGCCAAGACGTGTAGCTCAATCAGTTCTAACTATGGGATTGAAATATGCAACTGTTACTGGTGTCGCCAGAGATGATTTAGAAGACGAAGGCGCCTGGCTCTACGCAGAGACGATTAGGTCAATTCATGAATTAGTTCCTGGCTGTGGCGTTGAGATGTTGGCACCAGATTTTTCCGGAAATTCAGAATTGCTAGATATCGTCTTCCAATCAAAGCCTGAAGTATTTGCACACAATCTTGAGACTGTGCCCAGAATTTTCAAGCGTATTAGACCGGCGTTTAACTATGAGAGATCTTTGGCGGTAATTACTAGCGCAAAAGTTGCAGGTCTAATTACAAAATCTAATTTGATTTTAGGAATGGGCGAAACAATTGATGAAATAGAGCAAGCTCTGCGCGATTTGAATGAAGCAGGCTGTGATCTAGTAACAATTACCCAGTATTTGCGCCCCTCGCCTCGTCATCATCCAGTTGAGCGCTGGGTAAAGCCGCAAGAATTTGTCGATTTAGCAAATCTTGCAAAAGAGATTGGCTTTAAAGGAGTTATGAGTGGACCGCTGGTTCGCTCAAGTTATCGAGCTGGAAGACTTTACAAGGAAGCTGCAGCCTCTAGATCATCGATAAATAATGGCTGATCTCGTATATCCACCTGTAATTGGGATATTTAAAGGATTTTGGAGATATCTTGGTTTGAAATTTGTTTTCAGCGGAACTTCGCACGTGCCAAGAAAAGGTCCAGCGTTACTGGCGATGAATCACATAAGTTATTTGGACTTCGCGCTAATTGGCACTGCCCTACTACCAGCTAATCGTTTGGCCAGATTTATGGCAAAAAAAGAAATCTTTGATCACCCAGTTGCTGGACCATTGATGCGCGGCATGAAACATATAAGTGTTGACCGTTCTAATGGTGCGCCTTCATTTATTTCGGCGCTAAAGGCGCTGCAGAAAGGAGAAATTGTTGGAGTCTTTCCTGAGGCAACTATCTCTCAAAGTTTTGAATTAAAGGATATGAAATCAGGTGTTATCCGACTCGCCATTGAATCCGGCGCTCCGGTCTTGCCAACAATTGTTTGGGGAAGCCAAAGAATTTGGACAAAGAAAGTTCCGCGAAATTTCAAGAGAGAAAATACCCCGATTTATGTATTAATCGGCGCTCCGATGTACTTTTCAAAAAATGATGATGCCGAGGAAGGGCTTGTGAGATTAAAGGGCGAGATGGCAAATCTTCTTTCGCAGGTACAGAATCAATATCCTGACTCCCACATTGGGCAACGCTGGGCGCCGGCCCGGCTAGGTGGAACCGCCCCCACCCCTGAGATGATTAAATTGGAAAAGATAAATCGACAGAAGCGAGAGGGTAGATAAGTGTTCCGACGCAAAAATAAGAGCGGTGAACCACGGCAAAAGCGATTCAAGACCATTCGCGACGCATATGCCTTAGCAAAGGGCGAGTATTCATTTGTTCTGCTTCGCTGCCTGCTTGTCTTTGCGCCACTTTGGGCAGCTGGAATTTCCTTAGGAGCAATTTGGAATCGACCTGGTTACGCCGCATTCATTACTTTTCCAGTTGCTGCACTTGGCGGATTTTTCTACTTCACAAGATTAGCCAGCAATGCTGCTTATGCATCAATTGAAGGGCAAGCCGGTGCTGGTGCGAGCGTATTAATGTCGATTAGACGTGGTTGGACGGTTTCGCCAGCGGTTAA
>CAYRXG010000011.1:1139-18573 GCA_964428285.1 uncultured Clavibacter sp. | reverse complement strand
CCCTTTGGTCGTCTAATCACAGCGATGGTTACGCCATTCAAAACAGATTTAAGTATTGACTGGGAAGGCGTTGAAAAACTCGCAGTACATTTACAAAATACTGGACACGACGGGATTGCAGTAAATGGAACAACCGGCGAAGCTCCAACAACGAGCGATGAAGAAAAAGTTGAAATCATAAAAGTTGTTAAAAAGGCCACTGGCGGCCAGCTAAAGATTGTTGCTGGCGCTGGAAATAATGAAACCTCTCACTCTGTTGAGCAGGCAAAGATGGCGGCAGCTGCCGGCGCCGACGGATTGCTGGTCGTAACTCCTTACTACAACAAACCACCGCAAGCAGGAATCGAAGCACATTTCAAAGCAATGGCAGATGCAACCGATGTTCCTGTAATGCTTTATGACATACCTGGAAGAACTGGAATAGCAATTGAACCCGACACTATTTGCCGTTTGGCAGAACACAAGAACATCGTGGCCCTCAAAGATGCAAAAGGGGATGTTGCATCAACTTCATGGGTAATCAAGAGATCTGGAATTCCAGTTTATTCAGGTGACGATATTTTGAATTTACCGCTTCTTTCTGTTGGTGCAGTTGGATTTGTTTCGGTTTGCGGACACACTGTCGGTTCGCGTCTCCGAGAAATGTTAGATCTCTGGTTTAGCGGAAAATCTGAATCTGCTCTAAAGATTCATCAAGAATTGTTGCCAGTATTTACGGGAACTTTTAGAACTCAAGGTGCAATTTTGACCAAGGCTGCCCTTAACTTAATGGGTCTGCCCGGTGGCAAAGTTAGACTCCCATTAATTGATGCAACTGAATCTCAAATCGCAATCTTGCGGGAAGATCTAAAACTGGGTGGAGTGAAACTTAACTAATGAATCATCCGCACCCAGATCTTGGGTTGCCTCCAAAGCTTGAAGCTAAGACGTTACGAATAGTTGCGTTGGGCGGTCTTGCTGAAGTAGGACGCAACATGACCGTATTTGAGTATGAGGGTGAATTGCTTGTTGTTGATTGCGGAGTACTTTTTCCAGAAGAAAATCAACCAGGAATAGATTTAATTCTTCCTGACTTTTCATACATTCGTGATCGGTTAGCCGATATAAAGGCAATCTTTTTAACTCATGGGCATGAAGATCACATAAGCGCTCTTGGTTATTTGCTCCGCGAACGAGGCGATATACCCGTTATTGGATCTCAACTCACTCTAGCTTTTGCCAAAGGTAAACTTCGAGATCATCGAATCTCTCCAATAACTATTGAAGTGCGTGAAGGTCAACGTCGAAAAGTTGGAGAGTTTGAACTTGAATTTATTGCAGTTAATCACTCGATACCTGATGCGTTAGCCGTAGCAATCAGAACCGGAGCAGGTGTAGTTCTTCACACCGGTGATTTCAAAATGGATCAATTACCTCTTGATGGAAGAACTACAGATTTAGCTCGTTTTGCCGAACTAGGTCGTGAAGGTGTCGACCTATTTATGGTTGATTCAACTAATGCAGATATTCCCGGATATACAACTTCCGAACGAGAAATTATGCCGGTATTGGATCGAGTAATTGCGAGCGCAAAGCGCCGGGTAATTGTGGCGTCTTTCGCTTCGCACGTGCATCGAGTACAACAAGTAATTGATTTAGCGAAGAACCATAATAAGAAAGTTGCATTTGTCGGGCGAAGCATGATTAGAAATATGACTTTGGCTGCCGAGCTTGGTTACCTGAGAGTCCCTGGAAATACTCTGATCTCAGAGGATGAAATTGATGATTATGGAAACGATTTAGTTTTAGTTTCGACAGGATCGCAAGGGGAGCCATTAGCTGCTTTATCTCGAATGGCAAATGGTGACCATCGCATACGAGTTGGCGATGGCGATACCGTGATTTTTGCTTCGTCGCTGATCCCAGGAAATGAAAATTCTGTTTATCGGGTAATCAATGAATTAACGCGTTTTGGAGCAAGAGTTGTTCATAAAGGTAATGCCTTAGTTCATGTTTCTGGACATGCAGCGGCCGGTGAGCTTCTTTACTGTTACAACATCGTTAAGCCAAGAAATGTCTTGCCAATTCATGGAGAGTGGCGACATATGCGAGCAAATGCTGAATTGGCTGTTTCAACCGGAGTTAAAAGATCTAATGTCGTCATTGCAGAGAATGGCGTCGTTGTAGATTTATTCAACCAAAGCGCAAAAATAGTCGGAGCAGTTCCTTGTGGAATGGTTTATGTGGATGGTCAAAGCATCGGAGATATCACCGAGGATTCTCTAAAAGATCGAAGGATTTTGGGAGAAGAAGGTTTTATCTCAGTAATCGTCGTCATAGATGCGCAGACCGGAAAGATAGTTGCAGGTCCAGATATCCATGCGCGTGGATTTGCAGAAGACGAGAGATTATTTGATGAAGTAAGAGGGCGCATCGAACAGGCTTTGGCAGGCGCAGTAGCTGGTGGAGTTAATGGAACTCACCAACTTTCACAAGTGGTCAGAAAAACTGTTGGAAGTTGGGTTGGAAGCGAACACCGTCGCAGACCAATGATTGTTCCTGTTGTAATTGAAGTCTAACGGCGCGCCTGCGCCTTGATAATTTTTAACTGTCATACGATTTTTCGTTGTGGCAAAGCGAAACAATAAGAAAAATTCAAGTGGAATTCTGCACACTCTGAGCAGAGCGCTTGGATCGATTTGGCGCACTATCGCAAAGGCGCTGGGCGCAAGCATTCGCTTACTCACTCGCGGAGCCCGGGATCTGGATGCGGAACATCAGCGCGATGGAATCGGACTTTTGCTACTAATAGTCTCGCTGCTTGCCGCTGCTACTTCATGGTGGAAATTAGATAATTGGTTTGGACACGTTTCTTATTCATTTTTCTACGGCGCAGTTGGTCGGCTTGCAATATGTACTCCAATTTTATTTGGATATTTCGCATTTAGATTTTTCCGCGCCCCACAAGACAAAGCTGCAAATGGCAGATTAATTATCGGTTCATTTTTGTTGGTTGTTAGCACGACTGGACTGGTACACATAATTAATCCAAGTTCCATCAATACCGGAGCTACTGCCATGCGTGAAGGAGGCGGTTGGATTGGTTATGGAATCTCAACTCCTTTGATTGCCTTGGTGACAGATGTCCTAGCGATTCCAATTTTGATTTTAGTTTTTCTTTTTAGCCTTATGGTTATCACGGCAACTCCGTTTTCTAAGTTGTCCGCGTTCTTCTCGAGTATTTTCACCGGAGCTCGAGAAAAAATGAGCGATGCACTCGAAGATAGACGAGAACGAAAATTGCAAGATTTTGAAATATCGGAAACTCCACCTTTCGAGACTCCTCTTGTGCAGGAATTTGGAAATCAGCCAGAAGAAGAGCTTGATGAAGATGATTTTGATCAGGAGTTCACGGTAGAGATTCCAAAAGCAGATTTACCGCAACAGCAATCAAAATCCACTAAACCTGCTCGTCCAGTTCAATTAGTTCTTTCCTCAACGGATACTTATGAGCTTCCGTCAATGGAATTGTTACGAACTAGCCCACCTTCAAAAGGCAAGAGCAAGGCTAATGATGCGGTGGTTCAGGCACTTACTGAGTTGTTTAAAGAGTTTGAAATCGATTGTGAAGTTACTGGTTTTATGCGGGGTCCGACAGTCACTCGATATGAGGTTGAACTCGGTAGCGGTGTAAAGGTGGAAGCAATTACAGCTCTGAGTAAGAACATCGCATATGCAGTTGCAAGTAGTGATGTTCGAATCCTCTCGCCAATTCCCGGAAAATCTGCGGTAGGAATTGAAATACCCAATACTGACCGAGAAATAGTTTCCCTTGGTGATGTTTTACGTTCGAGCGTTGCAGGTAATGATCATCACCCAATGGTTATCGCACTTGGCAAAGATGTGGAAGGTAACTTTATCTGCGCCAACTTAGCAAAAATGCCTCACTTGCTAGTTGCAGGTGCAACGGGTGCAGGTAAATCATCGATGATTAATTCTTTAGTCACTTCAATTCTTGTTCGGGCAACACCAAATGATGTTCGCTTAATCTTGATTGACCCTAAACGCGTCGAATTAAATGCTTATGATGGAATTCCACATCTAATTTCACCGATCATCACCAACCCAAAGAAAGCAGCTGAAGCGCTGGCCTGGGTTGTTCGCGAGATGGAGATGAGATATGACGATCTTTCTACCTACGGTTTCCGACATGTTGATGATTTCAATAAAGCGGTCCGTTCTGGGAAGTTAGAACCTCACCCAGATTCAGAGGGACCATTAGAGCCGTATCCATACTTACTTATAGTTGTCGATGAGTTAGCTGATTTGATGATGGTTGCAGCGCGAGATGTTGAAGATAGCATTGTAAGAATTACTCAACTTGCGCGAGCCGCCGGCATACATCTAGTTATCGCTACTCAGAGACCTAGCGTAGATATTGTCACCGGACTAATAAAAGCAAATGTTCCATCGCGATTATCTTTTGCCACCTCTTCACTAGCTGATTCACGAGTAATTCTTGATGCGCCTGGCGCTGAAAAATTAGTTGGACAAGGAGATGGTTTATTCCTTCCAATGGGAGCAAGTAAGCCGATACGAATTCAAGGTGCTTATGTATCGGAGAGAGAGATAGAGTCAATCGTTAATCACGTTAAATCGCAATTAAAACCGGTTTATCGAGAAGACATTATGAAGCCAGTTCAATCTTCACGAGTTATTGAAGATGACATTGGCGATGATCTAGATTTATTGCTTCAAGCTGTTGAATTAGTTGTATCTACACAATTTGGTTCGACATCTATGCTTCAGCGGAAATTAAGAATTGGATTCGCAAAAGCTGGACGCTTAATGGATTTGATGGAATCGCGAGGCATTGTTGGTCCTTCAGAAGGTTCGAAAGCTCGAACAGTTTTAGTTAAATCTGAAGATTTACCGTCTGTTCTATCAGTTCTCCAAGGGTGAATTCCGGGGTGAGGGGTTGTCCTAACCAATATCCGAGAAGTAAACTTTCCTCCTCAATAGGAAGAACAATTTGGAGATCTGATGTCACTCGGTTCCTCTCTTCGCGAAGTGCGAAAATCCAGCGGTTATTCAATCGCTGAATTGTCAGCACGTACTCGCATTCCAGAGAGCGTAATCGAAGATTTAGAACAGGATAATTTCAACACTTGTGGTGGCGCTGCTTATGCGCGAGGACATATTAGAAATATTGCAAATATTTGCGGTGCTGAAGTAGAAAATCTTCTCTCGCTTTTTGAATCACAAACTATTCCATTAAATAAATCAATCCGAGAATTACTAAATGACAATAACGTCACTAAACCCAAGAAAGTCAAACAACCATTATCTTGGAAATCTTTAGCTGGCGTTTTATCTGGATTAATTGGCTTAGTTCTTGTTGGTGGCATAATTATTACTTCATCTAATGCGCCAAAAGCAGATTCACCTGTAACTACTGTTACTAATAATGAGACAGGGCCAGTAGCTGCAAGAACAGAAGGTGTGGAGGTAACTCTTTTAGGTGTTAATGGACTTTCCTGGGTTGCGGTAAGCGATAGCACCGGAACGACTCTTTACAGCGGTCGAATTCGACAAGGTGAATCAAAAACGTTTACCGACAATCAATTGATTTATTTGGTTCTTGGAAACGCAGGTGCAATCGATTTAACTGTTAATGGCGAAAAACTTGGAACCGCTGGAGATGTTGGCGAAGTTGTTCGCCTAGAATTTGGCCCGCAAGCCATTTCGCAGAACGGCTAGATCAAGAAATCTTTCCCTCGCCGGTAGAATCTGCCGGTGTCCAAACCACGTAGCGTTGCGCTTGTAACTTTAGGTTGCGCGCGAAACGACGTTGATTCAGAAGAGTTAGCTGGACGCCTCGCGGCTGATGGTTGGGAGCTCGTCAGCGATCCGGGTAGTGCAGACATTGCTCTAGTAAATACTTGTGGCTTTATTGAATCGGCAAAGAAAGATTCAATCGACGCACTTTTAGAGGCTCATTCACAAAAAAGCGACGGCACATTGCGGGCCGTTGTCGCTGTTGGATGTATGGCAGAACGTTACGGAAAAGAATTAGCAGAAGCGCTTCCAGAAGCTGATGCAATTTTAGGTTTCGATGACTATCAAGATATCTCTCGTAGACTGCAGGGAATTCTGGCAGGCGAGAAGGTTGAAGTGCATCAGCCAAAAGATCGACGTTCGCTGATTCCTATATCGCCAGTTGCCAGACAAGAAATAAAACAGAACTTGGGCCAAGGTGGGGGCTTTACGCGAAAACGATTAGGAAATTCTCCGGTCGCTCCGCTGAAAATTGCCGCCGGATGCGATCGACGTTGCACTTTCTGCGCAATTCCATCTTTTAGAGGCGCATTTGTTTCAAGGCGACCAACAGAAATTTTGGAAGAGGCGCGATGGCTTGCTGAGAATGGCGTAAGCGAACTATTTCTGGTTAGCGAAAATACAACTTCCTATGGAAAGGATCTGGGAGATCTGCGCCTACTTGAAACTCTTCTTCCAGAAATCGCGCGAATTTCTGGCATTGAAAGAATCAGACTCTCTTATCTCCAACCTGCTGAAATTCGCCCAACGTTACTGCAGGCTATAACTTCAACCGAAAAAGTCGTACCTTACTTTGATATTTCATTCCAACACGCATCCGGAACGCTTCTACGAAGGATGCGACGTTTTGGCGATAAAGATAAATTCTTACATCTACTGACTCAGATTCGCGCACTTAATCCTAATTCGGGAATCAGATCCAACTTTATTGTTGGATTTCCTGGTGAGAGCGATTCTGAATTTCAAGATTTAGTTGATTTTGTAAATGAAGCCAGACTAGATGCAATTGGCGTATTTCCTTATTCAGATGAGGATAAAACTGAAGCAGCCACATTTGATTCGAAGTTGGACCCGGTCACAATTCAAGAGAGAACTGAATTACTGCGCGGAATGGTGGAGGAATTAACGATTGAGCGCGCGAATGAAAGAGTCGGAGAGAATGTCGTAGTTCTTGTTGAAGATGACGAGACAAATGAAGGGCGAGCCGAACATCAAGGACCAGAAGTAGACACCACGACGACGCTGCAGGGCAGGAATAAATATCGAATTGGTGAGTATGTCGAAGCTGTAGTGAGTGATGTTTTCGGTGCAGACTTAGTTGCGAGGCCTTTATGAATCTACCCAATGCGCTAACTATTTTTAGAATTCTGGCGCTTCCTTTTTGCGCTTGGGCACTTTTTAAAGAAGGTGGCGAAGACCCGACCTGGCAGATTATTGCCTGGACTTCATTTTTCTTAGTTGGCCTCACAGATATACTGGATGGACGAATAGCAAGAAAACGAAATCAAGTTTCAAGTTTTGGAGCGATACTGGATCCAATAGCTGATAAGGCATTTATCGGAACTGCGCTCGTAGGATTATCAATTCTTGGGCGAATTCCCTGGTGGGTTACTTTGCTAATTCTGTTCCGGGAAATTGGAATAACCATAATTCGACTAGCGATTGTTAATCGAAAAGTTATCGCTGCTAATCGCGGTGGAAAAATCAAATCTTTACTTCAGAATTTCTCAGTCGGTTTTTATATTCTGCCATTGCCTGAAAACCTATATCTACCTCGAGATATACTTCTTGGAGCTGCAGTCGTACTCACGATAACAACGGGTCTTGACTACTTACGCAACGCCTTGGATAAGACTAAATAATGAGCTTGGCTAAATCCGTACTTTCCACTTTGCGTGAACGAAAGGAAACACTTGCGGTTGCAGAATCTGTAACTGGCGGGGGAATCTCAAATGCAATAACTGAAGTCGAAGGAGCTTCTCATTCTTTCCTAGGGGGCGTGGTTGCATATTCTCGAGAAAGCAAAGTGCGTGATTTAAGTATTGCTGAAAATATTATCGATCAATATGGGATCTATTCCGAAGAAGTCGCCTTGGCAATGGCCAGAGGTGTCAGATCTAGATTTGATAGCGATTGGGCTATTTCGACAACTGGCGTTGGCGGCCCTGGGGACTCACATGGCGTTAAGCCGGGCAGTATCTGGGTTGCATTTATTGGACCTGATTCGCAGGAAACTCTTTTTCTCCAGTTAACAGGAACTAGGCAACAGGTAAGAATCGGCGCGGTAGAAAGCATCTTTCCTGCATTTGAGCGTATCCTTAGCCGAAGAACAAATCTGCCAAACAGGTAGTTTCAATCGAAAAGGAGTAGTCCTATGGTCTTAATGCGAACCCATATCGGACACTCACTTCGCGGCGTTCGTATTAGCCAGGGACGCACCTTACGTGAAGTAGCTAAAGTGGCGCGAGTTTCTCTTGGTTATTTATCCGAGGTAGAACGTGGCCAGAAAGAAGCTTCTTCTGAACTGCTTAATTCGATTTGCGCAGCGCTAAATATTTCACTCTCTACAGTACTTGCAGAAGTTGCTACAGATATCAAACTTCTTGAATCCCCAGTACTAACGGTAGTAGACACGAACGCGGCCTAGGGAGTTGGCGTTGAATTCGTCAAATGCTCATTCGCTAAATTCGCGTTCAACTTATCAACATCAGTCCACTATTCATCGCAGGACTCGTACTGCAATCATGGAAGCGGCGAAATCACTCCTTGCTGAAAACGGCATCAGCGCTACAAATATGATTGAAATTGCTGATCGGGCTGAAGTATCAAGAGCCTCTCTTTACAATCATTTTCGAGATAAGCAAGAAGTATTTTTGGCGCTAGCCGAAACTGAACTCGAGAGAATTTCAACAATTGCTCTGATTTCACAATCAAGAGCCGATGCTCTTTACGCGATTTCGCGGGAAATCTCTGAACATGATGGATTAAGAAGTGCGATTGAGCGTGATGGCGAAATTATTGCTGCAGCGCTAACTGCAAAGGAACATCGAATCTGGGAAGAGATTTATTCTCATCTGTCGAAAATCTTTGCGACGGATGTTGTTGGGGTAGGACTCGTACTTAGATGGATATTGGGACAGGTAACCGCTCCGTTATCGCCCGAGCATTCACGTGAACAAGCAAATCGGATTGCCGGCATTCTTTAGTTTTGCGAATCTCTGAACTTCGCCGTCGCCTAGTTGAACATTTTGGCCCAGACTGGGCTCCTTCTTATGCGCGCGACTTTGTCATCGCAGAACTCGGTGGTCAGACAATCGACCAAGCTCTAGCGATGGGCCTTGAACCTTCTGATATTTGGCGTGCGGTTGTTAAGCAGAACCCAGATATCAAGCCTGAACTTCGCTAGTCCTTCGGGAGTGTCGGTTTAAATTAGAACAAATGTTCGGTAGCATTTGACCCGTGTAGACGGCGAGTCTGCACAGCCCAACCAGAGCGGTTCCACATTTCCGCCCGATCTAACTCGGGCCGTCAGTGGCCTTCCGTACCTTCTGGACCAACTAACGATCGAGAGAAAGGCAAGAGAGTGGCAAAAGCTGCCAAAGACCCTGCAGAAGAAAAGAATGTAAATCCTGAAAAACAAAAAGCCCTAGATACTGCGCTTGCCCAAATCGAGCGTCAGTTTGGCAAAGGCTCAGTAATAAAGATGAGCGAGAAGACCGCTACCCCTATTGAAGTAATCCCAACCGGATCGATAGCGCTCGATATGGCACTTGGCATTGGTGGGTTACCACGCGGAAGAATCATTGAAATTTTCGGACCAGAATCCTCTGGTAAGACAACTCTCACACTTCATGCAATCGCAAGCGCTCAGCGCGCTGGCGGAATCGCTGCATTTATCGATGCGGAACATGCATTTGATGCAGAGTATGCAAAGAAACTTGGTGTTGATATTGATGCACTTCTAGTTTCCCAACCAGATACTGGCGAACAAGCTCTAGAAATTGCTGACATGTTAGTCAGATCCGGTGCACTTGATTTAATCGTCGTCGACTCAGTTGCTGCGCTAGTTCCTCGCGCTGAAATTGAAGGCGAAATGGGTGACTCACATATGGGACTACAAGCTCGCTTAATGTCCCAAGCCTTAAGAAAAATCACCGGCGCTCTAAGTCAATCAAAGACAACTGCAATCTTTATCAATCAGCTTCGCGACAAGATTGGCGTCTTCTTTGGCTCTCCTGAAACTACAACTGGAGGTAAAGCACTTAAGTTCTATGCCTCAGTGCGTATGGATATTCGCCGAATCGAAACTCTAAAAGATGGCCAAGATGCAGTCGGAAATCGCACTCGCGTCAAAGTTGTAAAAAATAAGATGGCGCCCCCATTTAAGCAGGCAGAGTTCGATATTCTTTACGGAATTGGAATCTCTCGAGAGGGCAGCCTTCTCGATCTTGGCGTAGATCTCGGTATCGTTAAAAAGTCAGGCGCATGGTTTACCTATGAAGGCGATCAGCTCGGCCAAGGTAAAGAAAATTCGCGACAATTCTTAATCGATAATCCAGATCTTGCAAATGAAATTGAGAGCAAGATTCGCGCCCATTATGCAGCTGCAGATATCGATCCAGCTCTAGTTGCTGCAATCGATGAAGCAGCAGCTGATGTCGAGTTCTAACGAACTCCTAGAAGAGTTAGAGAGCGACCCCTACTCGACGGCTACGACCATTGCACTTAATGCACTTGGTCGAAGGGCTCAAAGTAGGGGAGAGCTCTTTGCTCTCTTGAAAAAACGCGGCACTCCCGAAGAAATCGCGAATGCTGTTCTCTATCGTTTACAAGAACAAGGATTTGTAAATGATTACGAATTTGCTCGTTATTGGAGCGAATCTCGTCAAAGAACGAAGAAAGTTGCCCGAAGAATAATTGTTGGCGAGCTCCGCTCTAAGGGAATAAGCGATGAAATTATCGATTGGGTGATTAGCGATATAACTGATGAGAACGAGTTTGAGAATGCAATGAAATTTGCAGAGAGAAAAGTTCGCTCATACCAACGTTTAGAAGGTGATGTTGCCTATCGCAGACTCCATGGGGCGTTGGCACGTCGCGGGTTTAATGGATCAGTGATCACGCGCGTAATCTCCGAGCTAGGAATTTCCCGCAGATAACCTCCGCAAGATAGGCTCGCGCTATGAATTTTCTTGGCGGTTACAAGATTCTTCCTGTTCTCGTTACAGAAGATGCAACCTGGATGAAGGATTTAGGAAAAGTCCTCGTCGATAATGGATTACCAATTATCGAAGTAACCCTTCGCACGCCAGAAAGCTGGAGAGCGATAGAGAATCTGACCAAAGTAGATGGACTTTCTGTCGGCGTTGGTTCAGTAACAAGAGTAGATGAATTAGATAAAGCAAAGAATTTAAATTTGAAATTCGCTGTTTCTGCAGGATTGTCCGAATCACTTATTTTGCACGCAAAGAATCTTGGGATTCCCTATCTACCGGGCGTTGCAACACCAACAGAAATGCTCTCAGCGCTAAGAATGGGAGTCACAGATATGAAGTGGTTTCCAGCGATGACTTTAGGAGGCGTCTCGGGTTTACGTTCTTTCTCTGCCCCCTTCCCAAATCTGCGTTTCCTTCCAACCGGTGGAATTACCTCGTCAAACGCTGAGGATTTCCTAAGTGAAAAGAACGTATTTGCCGTTGGAGGAAGTTGGATCTTCTCAAAGGCGGATATGGCAAATAAAGATTTAGCCTCAATTGCAAAAGCAGTAGCTTCAACTAATAGAAGTTAGAATCTCTGGCGTGAGTGCGCGCACGTATGTAATTCAAACTCTGGGTTGTCAGATGAATTCCCACGATTCAGAGCGCATCGCCGGTTCGCTTGATTCTGCTGGTTATATACCGGCGCCTACAGGTACAGAGCCCGATTTAATTGTCTTTAATACTTGCGCCGTCCGCGAGAATGCAGATAACAAACTTTACGGACACTTAAGTTTCCTAGTACCTAAAAAGAGAGATAACCCAGATTTGCAGATCGCGATTGGTGGTTGTTTAGCTCAGAAGGATCAAGGCGCAATCATCAAAAGAGCGCCTTATGTGGATGTTGTATTTGGGACTCACAATATGGGCTCATTGCCTTATCTTTTAGAGCGAGCGCGTATTGAAAAAAGTTCTCAAGTTGAAATCAAGGAGTCTTTGGAGCATTTTCCATCAGCGCTACCGGCGCGACGCCACTCGCCATTTTCAGCATGGGTTTCAGTCTCAGTTGGCTGCAATAACACTTGTACCTTCTGCATTGTGCCAGCGCTTCGTGGCCGGGAGAAAGATCGAAATGCAACGGAGATCTTGGGTGAAGTTAGGGCATTAGTAGCAGAAGGAGTTACTGAAATAACTCTCCTTGGCCAAAATGTAAATGCTTATGGAGTTGATTTTGGTGATCGCGAAGCCTTTGCCAAGTTACTACGAGCATGTGGCGAGATAGAAGGACTTGATCGCGTTAGATTTATGTCACCACACCCTCGGGACTTTACTGATGAAGTCATTACTGCGATGGCAGAAACTCCAAATGTCATGCCGCATTTGCATATGCCATTGCAATCAGGTTCAGATCGAATTTTGCAACAGATGAGAAGGTCTTATCGCGTCGATCGATACCGGAAAATAATTGAAAAAGTTAGAAAAGCAATACCTGATTCCAGCATCACCACAGATTTAATTGTTGGATTTCCAGGAGAAACTGAATCAGATTTCCAAAGTACCTTGGATGTCGCCAACGAATTCAACTTTTTAGCGGTCTATTCATTTAAATACTCAAAACGTCCCGGAACTCCGGCAGCAGAAATGCCAGATCAAATTCCAGAGGAAGTAGTTTCCGAAAGATACGACCGCCTACACCAACATTTAAATTCGATTTCGCTGCGAGTCAATCAGCAGGTAGTTGGAAAAGAATTAGAAGTTTTGATTTCAGATATGGAAGATGGAAGAGCGCAAGGAAAAAGTAGAGATTTTCGTCTTGTTCACTTCGCGGTGGATCAAGATCAAGCAAGACCTGGCGATATTGCTCATGTGAAAATCACTAGCGCCAAACCACATTTTGTTTTAGGAGAAACGGAAAGGGTAGTAAGAAGTAGAGGCGGCGATGCTTTTAGCGCTCGAAAAGCTGAGGCCGAAAAGAGCGGAGTCTTTTTAGGGGTGCCTCAATTGAAGAGCGTTCTTGCTAAATGACTTTAATATTTATTGTAGGAGCGACAGCAACCGGCAAGAGCGCATTAGCGATCGACTTAGCCAAGAAGATTGGTGCAGAGATCGTTAATGCTGATTCAATGCAGATGTATAAAGGTATGGATATTGGCACCGCAAAGCTCCCTATTTCAGAGCGCGAAGGAATTCCACATCATCTCATGGACACATTAGAGATAACGGAAGAAGCCTCTGTAGCACAATATCAATTGGCGGCTAGAGAATGTATTGATTCATTATTGAGTAAAAGTATTCCAGTAATTGTTGTTGGCGGAACTGGACTCTATGTGAAATCAATATTGGATGAATTGAACTTTCCCGAAACCGATCTTGAAGTTAGAGAGAAAATTCAAAAATTAGGAGAAGAGATTGGCGGAAAGGCGTTACATAAACGTCTTGAAAAATTAGATCCGGCTGCGGCTGCAGCAATTCCGGAAGAGAATGTCAGAAGAGTTGTTAGGGCCCTTGAAGTAATCGAGATTACCGGCAAGCCATTTACTGCAAATCTGCCACGTGGTGAAAGTTCGCGTTATCCGACGGCAAAGCAATATGGATTAACTTTGAATCGCGAGAAACTCACAGAGATAATTGACGAACGTGTTGAGAAAATGTGGCAAGCAGGTTTTGTCGAAGAAGTTAAGAACCTGATATCTAAAGGTTTGCGGAGCGGCAAAACTGCCAGGGCAGCGATTGGCTACTCGCAAATAGTGAAATTCCTAGATGGTGAGATGTCGGAGGCGCAAGCTCGCGAAGATACAAAACGGGCAACCCGACAATACGCTCGCAGACAAGAAACCTGGTTCTCGCGAGATTCGCGCATCAAATGGTTATCCAAGGAAGGGAAGTTGGAGCAAATTCTTTCAACTACCCTTGGAGCTAAGTGATGATTCTCGGTACTTATGGACATGGCACAGAAAATGATTTTGTGCTCATATTTGATCCAGAAGATCAATTAGATATCTCATCGCAAGTTTGTAAAAGGATTTGTGATCGAACTACTGGAATTGGTTCGGATGGATTAATCAGAATAACTAAAAAATCCGGTAAATGGTTTATGGATTATCGCAATTCCGACGGCTCTATTGCAGAGATGTGCGGTAACGGTATTCGCGTAATGGCCAGGTATCTAGTTGATCGAGGACATCAAAATGCTGGAATATTTCCAATTTCAACAAGAGATGGAAATAAGTTTTTAAGTGTGCCTCCGAGCGGTGATATCACAGTTAACATGGGGCAAATCTCTAGGATTGAAAGTGATATTTTGGTAAGTGCTAATGGACATTCTTGGCCGGCACACAATATTGAAATCGGTAATCCGCATGCAGTCTCTTTTGTTGACGACCTAAAGGAAATTGGAGATTTAACAATTTCGCCCTCGGTTCATCCAGCGACGGAATTTCCGGAGGGAGTCAATTATGAATTCGTGGTACTTGAGACCAATGGTGAGCTTTCGATGCGAGTGCATGAAAGAGGTGTCGGAGAGACAAGATCTTGTGGCACCGGAACATGCGCTGTTGCTCTTGCTGCCACTTTTGTAACTGGCAAGAAACTTCCAGCAAGATGGGTAATTAATCCTCCCGGCGGACGATTAGAAGTAGAAATAGATGCCCATTCCAATGCAATCTTGACTGGCCCAGCAGTCTTATTGAGAGATGTAGATTTGGATAAATATTTTGAATAATCCAAAGGATAAAGAGATTGATGATCTCATATCGCAATCTCTTGAAATTGCCGGAAATTTTGAAGATTTTTCGCAAGATTTAAATGATCGCGCAGCACTTCGTCGAGTGGTTGGACTATCAACTGAACTAACCGATATCTCCGAGGCAGAGTATCGAAAGCTCCGTCTCGAGCGAGTCATACTTGTCGGTGTCTGGACATCAGGCACCAGTGATGATGCTGATAATTCAATGGCGGAGTTAGCTGCACTTGCCGAAACTGCTGGCTCTCAAGTGCTTGATGCTTTAATTCAAAGACGCGATAAACCTGATCCCGCGACTTATATTGGTTCTGGAAAAGTAAGCGAACTTAAGGGAATAGTTAAATCAACCGGAGCCGATACAGTTATTTGCGATGGTGAATTGAGTCCTGGTCAATTAAGAAATTTAGAAGATAAAGTGAAAGTTAAAGTAGTTGATCGCACCGCACTCATCCTCGACATTTTTGCGCAGCATGCAAAGAGTAAAGAAGGTAAGGCTCAGGTCGAGCTGGCTCAGATGAGCTACATGTTGCCACGGCTGCGCGGTTGGGGAGAATCTTTATCGCGACAGGCAGCTCGAGCTGGCGGTATTGGTGGTCGCGGACCCGGAGAAACGAAAATTGAAATTGACCGTCGAAGAATTCGTGACAAGATGGCAAAACTGCGTCGTGAAATTTCCGAGATGCAAGTGGCACGTGACACCAAACGTCAGGAGCGAAGACGTAATTCAATTCCTTCTGTCGCAATCGCCGGATATACCAATGCCGGAAAATCTTCATTGCTAAATCGTTTAACAGATGCTGGCGTACTGGTGCAGAACGCACTTTTTGCAACTCTTGATCCCACTGTCAGAAAGGCTGAAACGGAAGACGGTCGAATCTATACTTTGAGTGACACAGTTGGATTTGTGAGACATCTTCCACATCAATTGATTGACGCCTTCAAATCTACCTTAGAAGAAGTTTCAGAATCAGATTTAATTGTCCACGTAGTTGATGGCGCAAATGCAGATCCAATCGGACAGATAAATGCAGTTCGAGAAGTGATTCGCGAAATCGGTGGTCAAAAAATTCCTGAAATTATTGCCCTGAACAAGTCGGATGTTGCAGATCCAGAGACCATCAGAACTCTCTTGCGAAGCGAACCATCTGCAATCGCAATATCGGTTCATACTGGAGCAGGAATTCCAAAGTTAATTGAAGCCATTGAGGCTGCGCTTCCGCGGCCAAAAGTTGAAGTTAAAGTCTTATTGCCGTTTAGCCGTGGTGACTTACTTAATCGTGTACATGAAACCGGTGAAATTCTCGAGTTGGAGCACACTGAACTGGGTACGCGAATTCATGCCAGAGTAGATGAGGCCTTAGCGGCAAAACTAGAGAGTTATGCGGTAACGAAACCCACGGCCTCCGCCTGAAGATCGCGGCTTTTCGAACTCCTCAACGAATTCGCCGTTATTTGCAAGAATTACCTTTTGTGAAATTACATTATCTTTATCAGTCGTAAGTTCGACATAAGGAAGCTGCCGCTCTCTTGGAAACTCAAGAATTTGACCAAGGGCGCTGGTAGCGAATCCGTTACCACGGGCAAAATGAAAAGTCTCATAGCCGATATGTCCAAGTACGTGTGATGGAAGTTCTGGAGTTCCCGGTTGCCATCGAAAAGAAATTACCCCAACAGGTCCGTCCTGCCACATAAACCTTGTAACGGATGGCAATTTCTGAACAGTGCTGCCATCTTCAAGGATTAAGTCACCACCGCCAGTTAGATCATTTAACGAATCTAGATATTGATCTGGACTGTTCTCCATAATTTCAATCTGCATTTTACGAAAATGATGCCAACCATTTGATTGATCTAGTGAGTTGCGCCAAATCTTGGCGATGGAAGAAATTTCACCAATCTTTGGTAAGTGGAGTTTCACTCCACGAATCTAGCGAACTGAACGAAGTACTGCGGTTACTTTTCCGAGAATCTCGCAGTTGTCACCATTTATTGGCTGATAAGCATCATTGGCAGGTAGCAACCAGATATGTCCATCTTTCTTGGAAAAAGTCTTCACTGTTGCTTCACCATCAATCATCGCAGCGACGATCTCGCCTTTGTTGCAATCTTTTTGAGCTCTAATAACTACATAATCTCCATCGCAAATTGCGGCATCTACCATCGAATCGCCAACGACTTTGAGCATAAATAATTCACCCTCACCAACCAGAGTGGCAGGTAGTGGAAAAAGTTCCTCAACATTCTGTTCAGCCAAAATCGGACCGCCGGCTGCAATACGTCCAACGAGCGGCACATTATGTGTTCGCTCTGGAGCAATATCTTCAAAACGATCGTCACCAGGGGTCAGAACTTCAAGGGCACGACCACGGGAAGGGTCTCGGCGAATCCAGCCTTTCTCCTCAAGGGCTTCGAGTTGGTACTTAACCGAAGATGGAGAGGCAAGGCCAGCCGCTTCACCAATCTCGCGCATTGATGGGGGATAACCATTTTTATCCATGGCGACCTTGATCGCCTGAAGAATCTTTAGCTGTCGCGGGGTGAGCCCATTTTCATCGATTGGGCCATCTGGGAGCTCCAGAAGGTTAGGCGCCGGCTTCTGATTCTTGATATTGGAGTTTTTGGCCATAAGAGAAGGTTAGAACAGATTTACGAAATAATCAAACATATGTTCTAAAAAAAC
>CAYRXG010000011.1:0-1129 GCA_964428285.1 uncultured Clavibacter sp. | reverse complement strand
ATCCATGGCGACCTTGATCGCCTGAAGAATCTTTAGCTGTCGTGGGGTGAGCCCGTTTTCATCGACTGGACCATCTGGAAGCTCGACCAGATTTCGTGCCGGCTTCTTATCGGACTTCATATTGGATTTCTTACCCATGGGAGAAGATTAGAACAGATTTACGAAATAATCAAACAAATGTTCTAAAAAAACTTGCCTTTGTCAGTGGTGGGGTGTAACTTACTCTTTAGAACAGACGTTCGAAGAGTATCCCCACTCTCAACGATCTATCTAGAAGTAGCAGGAGAACGATGACGACGATTGCAATCTATCCGTCAACCCCCGATCGAGCTCGCAGTCAGCAGATACGCGTCACCCCCCGCGGTCGCTTTCTCGCTCGACTAGCTGTTATCGCATCGCTCTCCATACTTCTTCTCTCTCTTTTTTCGATGATTACCGGGGCTTCAGCAGATTCCGAAGCTTCCAAGGTGACGTACGAGAAGATGATTGTGGCTCCAGGCCAAACCCTTTGGAGCATTGCTGCAAATCTTGAGTTTGATGGCGATCGTCGCGAACTTGTCGACGAGATCATGAGTCTTAACAATCTCTCAAATCCAGAATTAAGCGCGGGACAGAAGATCTATCTTCCGACACGCCCCTAGTTCGAGAGTGATTGAAAACTCTAAACCCTTGCTTTACTCTTACCCCTAGATATTGGGGTTGAATTTAGATATACTTCCATAAGTAGTGGTTCAGTGAAGAATCTCTAATACACCCAAAATCAGGGAAATCGAGTATTGAAAGGAGTGACACGCCGTGAACTGTCCTTTCTGCAGAAACGAGGAGTCAAGGGTTATCGACTCTCGTCCTGTCGACGAAGGCACTTCGATACGTCGTCGCCGTGAGTGCACTAAGTGCGGCTCAAGGTTCTCTACCCAAGAGACCTCTGTTCTTTCAATAATCAAGCGAAGTGGGGTAGCCGAACCATTTAGTCGCGAAAAGGTAATCAATGGCGTGCGAAAAGCTTGCCAGAACCGTCCAGTATCAGAAGATGATCTTGCTCTTCTTGCACAACAGGTCGAAGAAACTTTACGTGCTACCGGACAAGCAGAGATTGAAGCCCAAGAAGTGGGTATGGCCATTCTCTCAC
>CAYRXG010000010.1:0-19555 GCA_964428285.1 uncultured Clavibacter sp. | reverse complement strand
AGGAATCCACGCAATGGAAAGCAACCAGTGAGAGGCTAAAGGAACTTCTAGACCAATGGAAGAAAGCTCCACGTCTTGATAAGAAATCAGATTCCGACTTATGGAAAAGATTCTCATCTGCCCGAAATTTTTTCGATAAGAAACGCAGGCAACATTTTTCAACTCTGACAAAACAACAGAGTGAAATTAAGAGTGTTAAGGAGAAAGTTGTTTTAGAGGCGGAATCTCTGGCGAATTCGACCGATTGGGTAAATACCGCGCGTAAATACAAAGCTTTGATGGATACTTGGAAAGCCGCTGGCCGGGGCAAGAAAAATGACGACGATAAACTTTGGCTTCGTTTCAAGAAAGCACAAGATGCTTTTTTTGCAGCGAAGAATGCAGACCTAGAGAAGCGTTCGGTTTCATACGGTGAGAACCTCATCAAACGTGAAGAAATCGTTAAAGAGATTGAGGCACTACTTCCAATAAAAAACTTAGATGAAACAAGACGCAAGTTCCGCGATCTTAAGATTAAATATATGAAATCCGGCCAAGTTGAGCGCGGAAAGCGAAACGCATTGGATCGTAGGGTCGACGATGTTGAACTTACCTTGAAAGAAGCTGAACAAGAGCAATGGCGCAAATCAGATCCAGGTGCAAAAGCAAGGGCAGCTGAAGTTGTTGCCCAACTTGTTGCTGCAGTTGCTGATTATGAAAGTAAAGCGGCGAAGGCAGAAGCTGCGGGAGATGCCAAAAAAGCAAGCGAGTTAAGAGAGGCTGCAGCTGCACGATCTATTTGGCTTGCTGAAGCTCAAAAAGGTCTTGCTGAATTTACCAATTAATTGTTGGTTATTCGATAAACATCATAAACGCCATCAATCTTCTTGATGGTGGCTAAAACCGAATCTAAATGAGTTGCATCTGCCATCTCGAATGTAAATCGAGATATGGCAGTTTGATCTTTAGTTGTGTTTACGGCTGCATGAAGAATATTAACTTCCTGATCAGATAGCGCCTTGGTGATATCAGAAAGAAGTCGAGATCTATCGAGTGCCTCGATTTGAATATTTACTAGGAAAACGGTCTTGGCTGATGGATCCCATGAAACTTTTAGGATGCGATCTCCTTGATGAAACTTCAGATCTGCGACATTAACACAGTCACTCCTGTGAATAGAGACTCCACTGCCCCGTGTGACAAAGCCGGTAATCGCATCACCAGGAACTGGCGTACAGCATCGTGCAAGTTTGATTAGGACATCATCAACTCCTTCGACGATGACCCCGCTTGCGCTACGTCGGAAAATTTTTGAAGTGTCTGAGTTTGCGATTATTGCCGAAATTGCAGGATCATCTACATCTTCTGAACCTACAGCAGACATTAATTTTTCTACAACTGAATTTGAAGATATCAACCCGTCGCCCACCGCTGCGTATAAAGAGTCAATATCTGAATAGTTAAGTTCGTGTGAAACTTGTAGCAGCGTCTGTCCTCCGAGAATTTTTTGCAAAGGCAGACCGGCTTTCCTTATCTGTCTTGCAATTGATTCTTTTCCAGCATCAATAGCTTCTTCCCTGCGTTCGCGCGAGAACCAAGCTTTAATCTTGGAGCGAGCTCTTTGCGATTTTACAAAATTCAGCCAATCTCGAGATGGGCCAGCGTGTTCGCCTTTATTAGTAACGATTTCAACCACATCTCCATTTGCTAAAGGAGACTCAAGTGAAACTAATTTTCCATTAACTTTTGCTCCTACGCATTTGTTTCCGACCTCGGTATGGACTGCGTATGCAAAATCAACTGCGGTGGATCCTTGCGGCAACGCTATTACGCTGCCTTTCGGCGTGAAGATAAAAACTTCAGGCGTGTGGAGATCGAATCGGAGCGCATCTAGAAATTCTGAGACATCTGTAGTTTCCTGTTGCCATTCGTGAAGTTGCTTTAACCAGAGAACATCTGGTGAATCCTTTACGTTTCCGCGCTTTGCAGTTTTGTATTTCCAGTGGGCTGCAATTCCGTATTCCGCCCTTCTATGCATTTCATGGGTTCTAATCTGTATTTCAACCGCTTTACCGGTAGGTCCAATCACGGTCGTGTGAAGGGACTGATACAGATTGAACTTCGGCATGGCGATGTAATCTTTAAATCGGCCTGGTACCGGACTCCAGCGCGCGTGAATTGCTCCTAAAACTCCATAACAATCTCGCACATCGTCAACTAATACTCGAATTCCCACTAGATCGTAAATATCGTTAAATTCCCTGCCACGCACTACCATCTTTTGATAAACGCTATACAGATGTTTCTGTCTACCACTAACGGTTGCCTTGACACCTTGCTCCGCCAAATCCTTCTGTACTACTTGAATCACTTCGTTCGTTAATCGATCTCTTGATGGTGAACGTTCGGCAACCAAACGTTCAATTTCATCAAATTTCTTCGGCTCTAAGAATCTAAAAGAGAGATCCTCTAATTCCCACTTGACTGCATTCATTCCTAGACGATGTGCCAGAGGGGCGTAGATATCTAATGTTTCCCTCGCTTTTCTTGCCGAACTTTCTGGTTCTACATATTGCCAAGTGCGAGCATTATGGAGACGATCTGCCAATTTAATTACCAAGACGCGAATATCTTTAGCCATCGCAACTACCATCTTGCGAACAGTTTCAGCTTCCGCTGTAGGGCCATAGGTAAGACGATCTAATTTTGTTACGCCTTCAACAAGTGTTGCTATCTCTTCGCCAAATTCGCTTCGTAATTGTTCTTGCGAATAATTTGTATCCTCAACCGTGTCGTGTAACAGAGCTGCTGCGATCGTGTTTGGATCTAAGCCAAGTTCCGCCAATATCTCTGCAACCGCAACTGGATGAGTTATATAAGGATCGCCACTTTTGCGAAGTTGCCCCTCGTGGGAAATTCGCGCTTGTTCAAAGGCACGATCAAGAATGGAAAGATCAGCGTTCGGATTTGATTCGCGCACGCGATTTGCTACTGGAGTTAGCATCGCGTTCATACGCTAATTATCGGTTATCGGCGGCCTTTGCGCTTATCTCGCTTCTTTTGAACTCTTTGCCCGCTTGCCAGCGATGCCCCACCTCGGGCCATAACTCGCTGATTTAATGCTCTTATGGCCGGCTCCCTTTCGCGCAGCTGTGCAAGAACTGGAGCCGCGATAAAGATTGAAGAATATGTTCCCGCAATTAATCCGATAAAGAGCGCTAGAGATAAATCCTTCAAAGTTCCGGCACCTAGAACGCCAGCACCGACGAAGAGAATTGCCGCAACCGGCAACAACGCGATTAGCGAAGTATTTAGCGAACGAACAATTGTTTGATTAACCGCAAGATTCGCAGCCTGCGAGTATGTGTATTTTCCGGTCGCTGTAATTGATCGGGTGTTTTCTCGTACTTTATCGAAAACAACCACAGTGTCATACAGGGAATAACCAAGGATTGTTAGGAAACCAATCACCGTTGAAGGAGATACTTCAAAGCCAACTAAAGCGTACACACCGACGGTAATAAAAACGTCGTGGATCAACGCAACAATTGCGGCCACCGCCATTTTCGGTTCGAAAGTAAGAGCTAGATAAATCATCACGATAATCAAGAAAGCAATTAAACCTTGAAGGGCTTTTCTCGATATCTCTTCGCCCCACGAAGGGCCGACATTTTGTGTATCTATGGATTCAACGCTGACCGAGAATTTACTGGCCAGAGTATCTTGAATCTTATTTGATAACTCTTGGGCAATTTCACCTGTTTGAATTCTTATCTTGTCTTCGCCAATAGTTTGAATACGAGTTTCACCAGAGTACCCAGCTGTTGCGAGCGCTTCTTCAGCTTGCGCAATAGTTCCGCTCTGGGTTGTTACAGTGAAAGAAGAACCACCTTTAAATTCGATAGATAATTCAATTCCTTTGGTTCCTAGGGCAAATCCAGAGAGAATAATGAAGAGAAGTGAAACGGAATACCACTTCTTTTTACCGCCAATAATGTTTAGTGAAGTTTCACCTCTATAGAGACGTCCACCTAGCCCACTTAACTTCATACCGCCGCCTCCTCAGAAGTATTAACCAAACCAACGCTTCGTGGAGAGACTCCGGAGAAGCGGCCACCATTTTGTAGATACTTGGACTTTGCCATTAGCGACAGAAGCGGCTTGGTGAAGAAGAAAATAATTATTAAGTCAATAATTGTCGTGAGCCCCAATGTAAATGCAAAACCTTTAACGCTTCCAACCGAAACTACATAAAGAACTACGGATGAAATTCCAGAAACTAAATCGGCAACAACAATAGTCCTTCGAGCGCGGATCCAGCCTGTTTCAACAGCTACGCGTAACGGTTTTCCATCGCGCATTTCATCGCGGATGCGTTCGAAATAAACAATAAATGAGTCTGCGGTAATACCAATTGCAACGATAGTTCCGGCGATGCCTGCAAGAGTCAAGGTGAAACCAACTGTCTTGCCCAGTAGAAGAAGTGAGAGCAAAACTTGAGACGCGGCAAGCGCTAGCGAGCCGACAACGGCTATGGAAAGCGCTCGGTAATAAAGAATTGAATAAACAATCACTAGCAATAAACCAAGTCCACCGGCTAACAAACCTGCACGTAATTGATCACTGCCAAGAGTTGGAGATACTTGCTGAACTTCTCCCCGATCAAAAGCTAGGGGCAAGGATCCATATTTGAGGACATTTGCTAAATCTTGTGCTTCTACCTGACTAAAAGATCCAGTTATCTGAGCACGGCCACCCAGAATCGCCTCATTAATTCGAGGCGCTGAAACAACAGCTCCATCAAGAACGATTGCAACTTGATTTTGCGGTTGTGCAAGATTGACAACTGCCTGCGTCAACTCTCCAAATTTCTTCGCACCGTCGCCGGTAAAATCAAGGCTTACAAACCATCCGCTAGCGCTCTGTGGATCAATTGCGGCTGTCGCACTTGAAACATCACGACCGACAACTTTTGCAGGTGCCAGAATATATCGAGCAACTCCGCCTCGATCACAAGTAATTAAGTTTGCATTCGGATCTTCAGTTCCAGATCCAACAGATGAATTTTCCTTTGTGCAGTCAAGTGCAGTGAATTGAGCGATTTCAGAAGCGCTTAAATTAAGTCCAGTAGTTAAATCTGCATCAGATGGTGTTGGCACTGCCCCCGTTTCAACCAGAACCTGTCTAAATCTAAGTTCTGCAGTCTGTCCAACTAGATCAACGATTCTTCTGCCGGTTTCGCCTGGTACCGCAATAACAATCTGCCGATTTATACCAGTCCCTTCAGCGGTAACTTCGCTTTCCGCTACGCCCAATGAATCAACGCGTTGGCGAATAATCGCAACTGCTTGATCAATAGATTCCGAAGTGATTGATCCTGAAGTTCCACTCTGGACTCGCGGTTGCAATGTAACGCTAGTTCCGCCTCTTAAATCCAAACCTAGGTTTATCGAAGTCGCTCCAATAGATAAGGCAATTCCGAAAAGGGCCGCAGTTACAAAGAGATGAAGGAAGAGGGTTCTGCCAGGTTTGGATTTCTTGGCATTTCCGGAGTTTCGAGTTACAGAACTAAAAGACATAGGGCGAGATTCTATGGTTGAAGGTCGGTACTGTCGAAAAGCTCAGGTAATTGAGGTGGCGGATTTACGCCTAGATGGCGCCATGCGAGCGCAGTTGCCGTACGACCCCGTGGCGATCGAATCATGAATCCACTTCTGACCAAGAATGGCTCTGCCATCGATTCAACAGTTTCTCGTTCCTCGCCGACAGCCATTGCAAGAGTATTTAAACCGACGGGACCGCCATTAAATTGTTCTATTAAGGCTCGAAGGATTGCTAGATCCAAACGATCCAAACCTTTTTCATCGACTTCATAAATTTCAAGTGCCTTCTTAGTGATCTCACCAGTAACCACCGAATCTGCATGTACTTCAGCGTAATCGCGTACTCGTCGTAGTAATCGATTGGCGATTCTTGGAGTACCTCTTGATCGCATCCCTAATTCCTCAATCGCATCTCTTGTAATGGAAATGTTCAGCAATTTCGAACTTCGTAAAACAATATTTTCAATATCGTTTTGATCGTAATAATCAAGATGCGCGGTGAAACCAAAACGATCTCTTAGCGGTGCAGGCAATAAACCAGCACGCGTTGTTGCGCCAACTAATGTGAAATGAGGGAGGGAAAGAGGTATCGCTGTAGCGCCAGGACCCTTTCCAACAATTACATCTACTCGGAAATCTTCCATCGCCATGTAAAGCATTTCCTCTGCTGGTCTTGCCATTCTATGAATTTCATCGAGAAAAAGAATTTCACCTTCAACAAGGGACGAAAGAACGGAAGCTAAGTCGCCAGCATGTGTGATTGCAGGACCGCTGGTAATTCGAATTGGGGTACCCATCTCTGCAGCCACAATCATCGCCAGAGTAGTTTTTCCAAGACCTGGTGGACCGGATAGGAGGATGTGGTCAGCTGGAGCAGATCGTTCGCGAGCTGCACGAAGAAGTAAATCAATCTGATCACGAACTCGCTTTTGTCCAACAAAATCCGCCAGATTCTCTGGCCGAAGAGCTTGCTCTGCACTAATGTCTTCTGGAGAAAGGTTTGAACCTAACGATTCATTCATCGCTTCGCCTGGCTCAAGGTTATCTTCAATAATTCGCTCAAATCCAAATCATCTGGATTACTAATAGTTTCCAGGGACTTATCAATAGCCTGATCGGCTTCTCTGGAAGAGTATCCAAGACTTGTTAATGCATCCTTAAGAGAGGCTCGCCATTTCCCGCCAAGTCGATCTTTCTGCAAGTTGGAGCCACCAAACTTATCTTGCAGTTCTAAAACAATTCGTGACGCAACTTTCTTGCCAATTCCGGGAACTTTTTCAAGCGCCTTTAGATCTGCACTTCCGATTGCGTTTCGCAGCTCGTCTGGAGAAAAATTAGAGAGCAGTGAATGTGCAACTTTAGGACCAACGCCGGTTACGGTTTGAACTTGGTTGAAAAGTTCTCGTGCTTGGACATTTTTGAAACCGAAGAGCGTTGAGGAATCTTCCCTAATGACTTGAGAGGTAAAAAGATCTACCTTCTCCCCAACTTGCACTGAAGCTGCAATATCCGGTGCGACTAAAACTTCATAGCCCAATCCATTTACATCAACAACTACCGAAGTCAATCGCACTTCCAGTAAATGTCCAATTACTCGAGCTATCAATTTCTTTTCTTTCTACTTGAAAGATCCACGATTCGCTTTCGTTCTGCCTTAGCAGCAACTGCAAGTCGATCATTGCCTGCGCCTCGCCAATGATGACAGATAGCAAGAGCAATTGCGTCTGTTGTATCCACGGGTGAAGGAGTTTCAATTAAGCCGAGAATCTTTACTACCATTTTTGCCACTTGTTTTTTATCGGCACGTCCAGAGCCTGAAACAGCAGCTTTGACTTCAGTTGGAGTATGCATGGCAATCGGCAATCCGGATCTGGCTGCAATCAGTAATGCGACTCCTGCTGCCTGGCCCGTCGCCATTGCAGTCTTCACATTTAACTGCGAGAAGACACGTTCGACCGCAATCACATCCGGCTTTACTCGATTTATCCACTTAATGAGTTCTGCTTCTAAATTCAAAAGTCGATTTTCTAGCGGTGCGCTTGATGATGTTTGGATTACTCCACAATCAAATAGTCGCAACTTGGAGTCTCTAGATTTCTCGACAACTCCGATTCCGCATCGGGTCAGACCAGGATCTATTCCAAGTACTCTCACGCAAAAAGAATAATAAGTACGTGGCGCTTACTAAGAGAGGCTCGCCATTACCTCTTCGGAGATATCGAAGTTTCCGTATACATTCTGGACATCGTCCAAATCTTCAATTGCATCAATAAGTTCCAAAACAGCACGTGCCGTTTCGCCTTCGATAGGAATTGATACTGAAGGAAGAAATGAAGTTTCGGCCGATTCATACTCCAAATTAGATTTCTTTAGCGCTTCCTTAATCGAAACCAAATCTGTTGGCGCGCTTACGATTTCAAAACTATCTCCTAAATCATTAACATCCTCTGCGCCAGCGTCAAGCACAGAATCAAGAACTGAATCTTCGGTTAGCACTTTGCCGTTATTCTCTTTCTTCAGGATAACTACACCTTTTCTTTCAAAAAGATAACCGACCGATCCGGGATCGGCCATAGTTCCGCCATTGCGAGTCACAGCTACTCGAACTTCTGACGCCGCACGATTTCGATTATCTGATAAGCATTCAATCAAGATTGCCACTCCGCCTGGGCCATAACCTTCATACATAATGGTTTCCCAATTTGATCCACCGGCTTCTGCACCGGACGCCCGCTTCAAAGCACGATCGATATTGTCGCTCGGTACTGAATTTTTCTTAGCCTTGGAAATTGCATCATAAAGAGTCGGATTGGCCGCGGGATCAGCGCCACCGTTTCGCGCTGAAACTTCAATCGCCTTAATATATTTGGCAAAAGCTTTAGATCTCTTCGAATCTATTAGCGCCTTTTTTCGTTTGATGGTTGCCCATTTGGAATGACCTGACATTACGATGCAACCTTTGAATATTGACTAACAATCTGCTCCACAAAATATTTGTGAAGGCGATTATCCCCAGTGAGTTCTGGATGAAACGAAGTCGCTAAGATGTTTTTTGAACGTACTGCGACGGCGTGACCTGAAACTTCAGCAAGAACTTCAACTTCTTTTCCAACTTTTTCAATCCACGGAGCGCGAATAAAAACTGCCCTAAAGACCGGCTCCGTTAATCCCTTTACTTGCAAATCGACTTCAAAGGAATCTACCTGGCGGCCAAAGGCGTTTCGCCGGGCTATTACATCAAGACCACCAAAACTCTCCTGCCCAATAATTGCATCTTCAACTTTATCTGCAAGAAGTATTAGTCCAGCGCAAGAACCATAAACGGGTAATCCGTTCTTGATTCGATCTCTTATTACGTCAAAAAGTCCAAATGCTCTTGCTAATTTGCTTATAGTTGTGGATTCTCCGCCAGGTATGACTAACCCGTCAACCTCGGCAATCTCCTCCAAAGTTTTTACGGGAAACGCAGTCACGCCACATTCATTGAGCGCAACGATGTGTTCTCGAACATCACCTTGGAGCGCCAAGACTCCAATTTTCACTTTTCTTACCAACCTCGTTCTGCAAGACGATGAGGAACTGGAATATCTGAAACGTTAATTCCCACCATAGCTTCACCAAGTCCACGAGACTGCTCGGCAACAACTTTTGGATCGCTGTAATAAGTTGTAGCTTTTACGATTGCAGCTGCTCGCTTGGCAGGATCGCCTGATTTAAATATCCCTGATCCAACGAATACGCCGTCAGCGCCAAGTTGCATCATCATCGCTGCATCCGCCGGAGTTGCGATTCCACCAGCAGTGAATAGAACTACAGGAAGTTTTCCTAACTGAGCAACTTCTTTTACCAAATCATATGGTGCTTGAAGTTCCTTAGCTGCAACATAGAGCTCATCCTCACGCATCGATTGCAAGCGACGGATCTCGCCAGCAATTGATCTCATATGAGTAGTTGCATTGGATACATCCCCAGTGCCAGCTTCACCTTTAGAGCGAATCATGGCAGCGCCCTCATTAATTCGACGCAATGCTTCTCCTAAATTTGTAGCGCCACATACAAATGGAACTGTGAAATTCCATTTATCAATGTGATGCGTGTAATCAGCAGGAGTTAAAACTTCGGATTCATCAATGTAATCAACGCCGATAGATTGCAAAATTTGAGCTTCAACAAAATGTCCAATACGAGCTTTAGCCATAACTGGAATTGATACAGCTTTTTGGATCGCTTCGATCATTCCAGGATCAGACATTCTGGCAACGCCGCCCTGCGCTCTGATGTCAGCAGGAACTCTCTCCAATGCCATCACTGCAACTGCGCCGGAATCCTCTGCAATCTTGGCTTGCGTAACATCAACGACATCCATGATGACGCCGCCCTTTAGCATCTCAGCCATGCCGCGTTTAACGCGAGCCGTACCTATTTGCTTTTCAGACATGAGGCGATTGTACTTGCCATAGGGAAACTCGCGAATTAGAAGATTTTCCGTAAGGAACTACTCAGGTTACTTCACTTCAGTCGGCGGATAGCTAAAAGTAGGATCCTGATCTGTCAGAAATACCCAAACTTGGCCATTTGCAAAGAGCGCCTCTGAACCATCGGGCAGGGTCCACTCAGTAGGCGAAGCAGCACTTGGTCTGTTCCATTTAATTTCTGTCACGGTTCCATCGCGCAGAAGAAATGCTCGGCCGCTACCAACAACTTCATTCTTAGGCGTTATGCCGCCAAACTTGTCTCCGTATTCTGACGGACGCATATTTATGATTTGTATAACCATCATATTGCTTCCTAATTGAATTCCTTCGGAGCCGATATTGGGCTTACCATCAAATCTCAAAAGAAACTTTGAACTCTCTTGATCCCAATTCAACTCATAAGTTGCATTTGGCCAATCAACGCGAGCACTATTTATAGGTTTAGCAGTTTCCGAGATTTCGCCGTGATTCCATCCAATCGATTTAACAAAATCAACTTCGCCTGCTTTTGGCAACAACGATTCTATTTTTACCATCATTGCATAAGGTGCTTTTCTATTTGGATCGGTTACATAAATAGTTGGCGGATTTCGCTCTGCACTCAAATTAACAATATTCGCAGACTCTAGAACTGGGCGAAGTTTGCTCTGCGCGCCGCTATACATGAATCCAACTTTTCCAAATTGCGCCAAAATATCGATATCGGAAATTCTTGCCGAGCGCACCGGGCCAACTTGACCTGGATACTTATTTGAATAAACGGCCATCAATCTAGTCAAACCCGCTTCGACTTGAGTTACAAAAATAACATCAGCATCTAGCAATCCTTCTTGCGGATGAGAAAAACTAGTATCATCAATTTTTACAGCGATTACTTTATTGTTGTTCCCTACTAAATTAGTTAGAACATTTCTCTCTGGCTCTGGACCAGAGAATGGAAGATTTGCCGAACATGAAGATAGGGCAATCAAAACAATTGCTGCCGATAAGGCAATCATTGCCTTTCGCTTCGTGTTAAATGACATCATCTTCAAATGGGTAAATAACCGGCAGCGGAGCGCTTCCTGCCAGACGAAAGAGCCGATAGATCCATTTAGAGCGTCGATTGCGAGTAGCAGTCACTGCCTCTCTATGGATTGCAATAGCAATTCTCACTCTTTCAGTTACGGAATCTAGTTCTTCAAAGATCTCACGATGTAAATGTGGAATATCGCTTTCATCTCTTAATAATTTAAGTGCTTCGGAGAGGCTGCTCTCTGCTTCGCTTCTCTCTGAAATATCTGCCTCTCGTGCCTGGTGAGCTGCTACGGTCAGGATTAAGTTCGATGCTGGATCAATCTCGGTGAAGTGAGCAATCTCTAAGGCTATGGATGCTCTGCGCTGCAGAATCGAATCTAGATTTGCCCAAGAAGTTTCGACTCTATGATGCAATCTATCTAAACGATTTGCCGAAATTGCAAGGTACCAAATAAACAGGAGCAAAAGGGCAATTAAGATCATGATCTCAAGCATCAATTCTCCTCTCGATTCAAGAATCGAAGCCAACCTCTTTGCTCTGAACCAACACTTACTTTTTCGCCTGAACCAATTGCGTGAAGATAAACATTCATAATTTCTGGTCCAACCGTATCCCAATCAAATCTTTTTGCGCCTTCTGTGGCGCTTAAAGAGAGAGCCTTTCGTTTATCATCTTGATGTGCAAGAAGAATAACTTGCCTTGCCAGATCGCGACTATTTTCATTTTGAAAGATTAAGCCGAAACGACCATTACTAAGTACTTGAACAAAAGCCGGAAGATCGCTAGCTACTATTGGGGTTCCGCTCGCCATGGCTTCTGCAAGAATGATTCCAAAAGATTCACCGCCTGTATTTGGTGCGACGTAAACATTTACGGACTTGAAGAATGACGCCTTCTCGCTATCCGATAATCTTCCTAGGAACTCAATTCGGTTTCGTAAGTTCGGTGAAACTGATTGCATAATCTCTAAGCCTTCACCAGGTCCTGCAATAAGCAATCGAGCGTTTGGAATTGCTCGAACGATATCGGCTAAGGCATCAAGCAAGACATTTAACCCTTTGCGCGGCTCACCAAAGCGACCAATGAATCCGATCGTAAAATCGCGCTCCCAAGATTTATTTGGAATTGCCGACCTGAAGTAACTTGTATCGATTCCATTCGGAATAACTAACGCATCCGTATCTAGATGGATCGTTAAAGTTTCCCTGGCAACTTCGCTTACTGCAATTCTTGCTCTTAATTTCTCGATAATGGGTTCGAGAAGTGGTGTTATTGCAAATGCAACCTTCTGCTTTGGTGCTGCTGCATGAAAAGTTCCGACCATTGGCCCTTCTCCGATTGCGCAGGCCAAGAGAGATAAGGACGGAATTGCTGGTTCGTGAAGGTGCAGAACATCAAAATCATTATTTGAAATCCATTGCCTTACTCGAGAAGCTGCTAGTGGCCCGAAAAGCACTCTGGCAACCGCACCGTTGTAAGGAATTCCAACTGGCTTACCAGCTGGAACCACAAATTGCTCGATACCTTCATTAGAGATTGATGGTGCTAAAACTGAAACTTCATGACCTTTGCTCTGAAAAAATCTAGCAAGATCTCTTATATGAGCTTGTACTCCCCCAGGAATGTCCCAAGCGTATGGTGAAACCATTCCAATTTTCACGAACGAACCTCAAAATTATCATCAAGAAAAATTCGTTGTTGCATATGCCAAGAAGTTGGTGATTTTGCGATGTCCTTTGCAAATTGATCTGCTAGTTCTTGTGTGATTCGACTTACCTCAGCATTTTCAGATTCATTCTTCCGAGGTTTAAAAGGTCCATTAAATTCGATCTCAATTCCCGTTGCCGTATATGCCACAAATGCGGTGATTAAGGTTGCCTCAGTGCGGATTGCAAGTAGCGCCGGACCAGCTGGCATTCGAGCGCTTGCTCCGAAAAAGTTCACGGGTACTCCAGATTTGCTTAAGTCCCTATCTGCGACAAGAGCAACCAGAGCGCCACGATTCAATCTTTTTATCAGTTCTGGAATCACATTTGCATTTAAATCCAAGACACTCATCCCCATAGATTCTCTATGTTGCAGGAATTTTTTGAACAGTTTCTCAGGCTTTAGATGTTCGGCGACGGTATTTACTTGTATTCCCTTGGAGCAGAAATAGAGTCCAGCGTGATCCCAGTTTCCTGCATGAGGAAGCGCAACGATAACTCCTCTGCCTGAAGCAAAGGCGTCTAGTAATAATTCTTCACCTTTAGTTGATACCGTCGAAGTTATTGATTTACTATCCCAACTAGAAATTCTGAAAGTATCACACCAGTAACGCATAGCATTTTTCAATCCAGCCTCAACTTGCGATTCCACAAAAGCTGAATCCCTAGAATCAAATACGTGCTGATAATTGTTTCTTAAGTGTTTTACACGTTTCTTATTTCTTAAATATGCAATCTGGGCAAACTTATCGAATAACCAATAGGCAAATCTGCCTGGAATCTTTCTGATTATTAACCATAGCGTCGAATAAATCAGATAAACAAGATTGTCCTTAATGGAGTTCATCTTCGGAAAACAATCCTCATTCGAAGATAGATGGTATGCAATCCGAGGAGGAGCAAAATTGGAATTATGATTAGAAAAGAGCCTGAAAGTCCTAAACCGTATAAACCAGTCGCCGTAAGAATCAGAATCAAACGCTCTGTTCTTTCGGCGTACCCGACATTACATTCATATCCAAGGCTCTCGGCTTTAGCGCGGATATATGGAATTAACCCCGAAACCAAGAGTGTTGCCAAAATCAGTTTTGACTCAAGATCCAAGCTCTCATAAATTCCAAAATAGATACCGATTAAGATTGCGGCATCACTTAATCTATCTAGAGTTGAATCAAGCAGAGCCCCCCATTTAGTACCCGCGCTCTGAGAAATCCTCGCCATCGTTCCGTCCAAAAGATCGCTGAGAACAAAGAAAGTAACGAAGAGTGTGCCTGCAAAGAATTTCTCGTTACTAAAAAAATAGAGCGAAGAAGATATAACTCCTATTGATCCAATGATGGTCATTCCATTAGCTGATAACCCAAGCTTTAGTAAACCCTGACATAGTGGGGTAATAAGTTTGGTAACAGGTGCGCGGAGAATCTTCTGAATCATTGGATACATCGTAGGCTCTCGTCATGATTGAAAGCGAGAATGCGGGTCAGCACGCAGGGGGTCCGATTCGCATGCTTATTGCCTTCCATGAGGATACGCAGCCGCAAAGCTCATTGCTCAACTGTTATGCAGATATAACGCTATTTCCCATTACAAAGTCGACGCAACGGCCCGATAAAGAGTTTGATCTATTTGCTCTACTCGTAGATGCACGCACTGGAATATCTTCAGAAATGATTGAACTTTGGCAACATTATCAGGAGCGTCAGTTTCCACGGCTAATGATTGTCCAAGGTATCGAATTCTCCGAATCTGATTTCGATGACATCGTGTTAATTGGAAATCGAGTCCTAGAACAATTCGCAACTCCCTACTTGGTTCTACATGACGATTTAGGAATGCCAACGGCCCTGATATCCCTTGAAGACAATCTTGTTCATGATTACTCCGGGTCAACCGTCAATCGCTTCTCGGCAGATAGTGAATTGATTGACTTAATAAGCGATTTTCAAGATGAATACCTGCAGCTTTACAAGGAACTTGGCGAAGATGGATTTTTTCAAGGAATTTTTGCAATTGCTTTACCTATAGGTAACTCAAAACCTTTTGGAATAAACGAAATTAATTCAATTATTGATTCTCTTGCCAGGCATTAGCTATCTCTTCTCTACTCTGCGAAAGAAGCTTTGGAAGAACTTTTGTCTGCCCGATGAGTGGCATGAAATTGACATCGCCGCTCCAGCGAGGAATGACGTGTTGGTGAATATGGGCTGCAACGCCTGCACCTGATATTTCGCCCTGATTCATACCAAGATTAAAACCTTCAGCGTTAGAAACTTTTCGCAAAACTTTCATCGCCCGGCTGCTCAATAATGAAATTTCGTTCCGTTCAGTATCAGTTAACTCCGTAAGGTCTGCAACATGTCGGTATGTGCAAATCAAGAGATGTCCTGGGTTATATGGATATAAATTGAGGACTACATAAGCCTCTTTCCCGCGAAATACGATTAATCCTTGCTCATCATCTTCTTTCGGTATTTCACAAAATGGACAATTTGCTTGACCATTCTTATCTGGTCGATTTTCACCAGAGAGATAAGCCATGCGATGGGGCGCCCACAATCTTGACCACCGATCGGGAATGCCTACTCCCATCAAACTTGCTTTCTACTCTTGATTGCTTCGGTAATTTCATCTATTGCAGCATCAACCGAAATACCGTTTCTCTGCTCACCGTTTCGATATCGGAATGAAACGGCGCCATTCTTCTGATCTTCCTCGCCAGCAATCAGCATAAATGGAATTTTCTCTGCCTGAGCATTTCTAATCTTCTTTTGCATGCGGTCATCTGATTTATCAATCTCTGCTCTTACGCCAGCTTTTCTAAGTTTGCTAATGATTTCCTCAAGATATGGCGAAAAGGCTTCCGCAACGGGAATTCCTCTTACTTGAACCGGCGCAAGCCATGGCGGAAAGGCACCCGCATAGTGCTCAGTAAGTACTCCAAAGAACCGTTCGATAGATCCAAAGAGCGCTCTGTGAATCATCACCGGACGTTGCCTTGAACCATCTGACGCTTGATATTCGAGATCAAATCGCTGTGGAAGTTGAAAATCCACTTGGATAGTAGACATTTGCCAGGTTCGACCAATTGCATCTTTTGTTTGAACAGAAATCTTTGGTCCATAAAAGGCAGCGCCGCCTTCATCCAGAACAAGTTCTAAATTCTGTTTTTGGGCAGCGGTTCGCAGAATTTCGGTTGCCCTATTCCAATCCTCATCGGATCCGACAAACTTCTCACTATTTTTCGTTGATAATTCCAAATAGAAATCTGTTAAACCATAATCTCGTAGCAAATTCAATACGAATGTCAGTAGTTGATCGAGTTCGGCAGGCATCTGCTCGGGCGTGCAGTAAATATGAGCATCATCTTGTGTAAAGCCTCGTGCTCTGGTGATGCCATGTACAACACCAGATTTTTCATATCGATATACAGTTCCAAACTCAAAAAGTCTTAATGGAAGCTCTCGATAAGACCTACCTCTTGATGAATAAATAAGATTATGAAATGGGCAGTTCATAGGCTTCATGTAATACTTCTGGCCAACGCGTTTTACAGTTCCATCCGCATGAAATTCTTCATCCATAATCATTGGCGGATACATACCCTCGGAATACCAATCTAAATGCCCAGATTTTTCAAAAAGCGCAGACTTTGTTAGATGCGGCGAGTAAACAAATTCGTAACCTTCTTCAACATGGCGGCGTCGTGAATATTCCTCCATTGCCATGCGCACAATTCCACCTTTTGGATGGAAGACTGCAAGTCCTGAGCCGATCTCCTCAGGAAAGGAGAAGAGGTCAAGCTCGGCACCAAGTTTTCGGTGATCACGTTTCTCTGCTTCGGCGAGAAATTCTAAATATGAATCAAGCGCTTGCTGAGATGGCCAGGCAGTTCCGTAAATGCGTTGCAACATGGGATTCTTTTCCGATCCTCGCCAATATGCACCAGCACTTCTCATTAATTTGAAAGCCGGAATGAATTTTGTGGAAGGAAGATGCGGCCCACGACATAAATCGCTCCAAACGGGTTCGCCATCTCTTCCCAGATTGTCATAAATTGTTAGCTCTCCGGAACCCACTTCTGCGCTTGCCCCTTCAGCGATTTCAGAGCCTTTTAATTTAATCAATTCACATTTATAAGGCTCGTTTTTGAGTTCATTTAATGCTTCCGAATCTGTTGTGACTCTTCTTCGAAATCTCTGGCCGTCTTTAATGATCTTGCGCATCGCAGATTCAAGCTTTTGTAAATCTTCCGGTGTGAAAGGATCTTTGGGGTCGAAGTCATAATAGAAACCATCTTTAATAGGTGGACCAATTCCTAGACGGGTTTGTGAGAACGTAGCCTGAACTGATTGCGCCAGAACATGTGCAGTTGAATGTCTTAGAATTGCCAAACCTTCGGGTGAATCAATTGCAATAGTTTCTACGTTATCCCCCTCTGCAACATCGCTCCAGAGATCTCGCTGAATTCCATTTATTTTGCAGGCAACAATTGCATTCTCGCCGGGTTTTATACGATCTGGGTAAACCAATTCACAGATCTGCGTCACCTTGGTACCTGTTGCTACTGATTGACTACTTCCATCGAATAGCAAAGAAATTGAATTGGCAGAGGCATTACTCACTTGGCGAGGTTACCAAAGAGCCTTAAGCGTGGAAGATAAGTAGATAGAGAATGCCAAGTAGCGCGCCACCTGCAATGAACAGGTATTTGACCCAGAGTGGAATTCCGAATCGTTCAGATGTTGCCTGTGCGATGGATTTCGTACGACGAATTGCGCTTGCAGCCCACGCGTACTCAGTAGCCAATATTCCGAGTCCAGCTAATAAAACAAGTAACCCCGGCCCTGGAGCGAAAAGAAAAATTGTTCCCAAAATAGTAATTGCCCCACCAATGACTCCAATGAAAATGCGCCAAAGTAGCGAACCGTAAGGGTTAGCTTTTATCTGGTCCCGGATTTTCATAGGGCTAGATTACCCAATATCCAACTGTGAAATTCAATCTGCAAGCGTTCAAGTAAGTGAGAATGTGGAAAGACTTTTCCATTAACTTCCTGAATTCGTTGTATTTCTCGTAAGCTCGAAGTAACTGCGATGCCTTCGATCCCAGGTATCTCTTTCCTTGTTAAAGATGACTCTTCTACACCGAAATGGCTTATTAGTAACTGGCGAGTTACTCCAGGTAAACAACCCGTACTTAGTGGCGGGGTGAACCACTTCCCTTGCCTGAGGAAGATGATGTTGCATGTTGCGGCCTCGACCGCTTCGTCACCTTTGCAAATTATCGAATCATCGAATCCACGGTTTTGCGCTTCTATTCTTAGATTCAATCGAGAACGGTAATTTGTACTTTTATAAGGCAATCCAGTGCTGAATTCGTTTTCAACTAAGTTAACCCGCAAATACTCCTTGAATTGCAATAGGCGCTCGTGAGAGATCGATAAGTCGCCTTGCGAGTCCACGACTAGGCGTAAGTGCCCTGATTCTTGGCGATTACTTTCCAAGTGTTCATATGTCTCATCTTTTATCTTCTCAATTGAAGGCGCCGGCAGACCTAATTCATCAATACCTCTTTGTAATCGCTCTAAGTGTTCGGCAAGAGCAAAAGGTTTATTGTCATAAGTTCTAAGCGTTTCAAATACGCCTGCCGCATCAAGCCAAGATTCGTTTTTCATTCTTCACTCGAGGTATTCACTAAGGAAATCAGCTTTCGAGCCTTTAATTCGGTTTCTTCCCACTCGGATTCTGCATTACTACCCCAGGTAATCCCGGCGCCAGTGCCAAAATTTATACTCTGCCTGATTTTCCAGAACATTCGGATACCAACTGATAGCTCTGCTCTCCCATTCTCTACCCATCCCAAAATTCCACAATAAGGACCGCGCTTACCTTCATGCTCGGCAATCATTTTTACCGCTGAGCTTTTTGGCGCCCCACTTACAGAACCCGGTGGCATGAGACGCGTTATCGCCTCGGCAAAGGAAAGATCATCTCTGATTATTCCTTGAATATCAGAAACAAGATGAAAGAGTCCAGGATGCTCTTCGGTGGCAAGCAACCTTGGCGTCGTAACACCTCCCGGTATCGATATCTGACTTAGATCATTTCGCATCAAATCTACGATCATTAGATTTTCCGCTTTATCTTTTTCGGGGAATTCACCAGATGCTGAGGTGCCTTTAATTGGACTGGTTAACAATGTTCCATTAGATATTGAAAGAAATCTCTCCGGTGAAGCCGAAGCAATCTCCAAATCCGGCATCTTCAAATACGCAGCGTACGGAGCGGGATTGTCTTTGAGTATTCGATTAAACAGACTCTCAATTGTTGAACCTTCAGTGAATGAACTAGTTAATATTCGACAAGCATTCACTTGGTAAAAATCACCTAAGGAAATTTGGGAACGAATCTTTTCTACATAATCGCAATACTCTTCTTTGGAGAGACTCGAGCTCCACTTATCGGTCTTAAATGTAGAATTAGTTTCTGGAAAATCTGCATCTCTAACATTCTTAAATCGAGCAAGTGTCCATTCACCTTCAAAAGTTCCAAGGACGGCCCAGAATCCAGGTTCATTAAGCGCTGAAATATCGTGTCGAATTTCGACAAGGTTCTCAGCCAAGCGACCTGACATCCAGAAGCGCTCCATACCTGGTGAGGTTACCTTTGCAAAGCAACCCAAAGTTGGGGCTCTTGCCTCCTTGCGATAGATTTTGCCCCTTAATTGCATCAACCGATGCGATTGAAAATGCGGACGTAGCGCAGTTGGTAGCGCGG
>CAYRXG010000009.1:0-20616 GCA_964428285.1 uncultured Clavibacter sp. | reverse complement strand
ACTTACCCATATGTAGATGTTCGTGAGATGATGTTGCAATGGGTCACGAGGCAACAGTCTCAAAGGTAAGCGATGATCAACTTTTCTATCTAATGTCTCGCGGCTTGACTGAAGATGAAGCCATGGCGATGATCGTTCGAGGATTTATTGAGCCAATCGCACGTGAATTGCCAATGGAATATGCACTCGAACTAAATCGACTTATTGAACTTCAGATGGAAGGGGCTGTTGGCTAATGTCTTTACCAACGAACTATCTAGCCCCTACCGGTCGAGAAGAAGCTTGGCGTTTTACTCCGCTAAAGCGGCTTGGCGGACTCCATGATTTGGCCACTTCGGTAACTGATCGCATTTCAATTGATTTAGTTGGACCGGCACGTCAAGGTTTTTCGGTTAAACAAGTTCCGGCAACAGAGTTACCGCCGTTTTCTAAAAGTGACGACGCAGTGGTTCAACGTTTGCGCTCCGAAGTAAAGTCAGTAACTCATTTACAAATTGAGAAGGAAGCTCTTATAGCTGACCCAATATTTTTCAAGCGAAATGCTTTTGGTGGTGCGGAGTTCTCTCGCTCTGTAATTACAGCGGGTTCTCATAGCAAGGCAACTGTTATTGTCGAGAATTCAGGTGATTCAATTCTTGGTGAGGAAATTGAGATAAAACTGGAAGCGGGAGCTCAACTTACGTTTATAACATTACAAGAGTGGGAGAGAAGTGCCGTACATCTTGGAAGACACCATGCGATTATCGGAAGAGATGCAACTTTTAATTCAATCACAGTAACAATTGGTGGCTCATTGGTGAGATTACTTCCAACAGTTGAGTATTCGGACCAGGGTGGAACTGCAGAACTTCTTGGTCTTTACTTTGCTACTGATGGCCAACATCTAGAACATCGGGTACATGTAGAGCACGGAATACCAAATGGAAAATCGCGGGTTACTTATAAGGGAATTCTCGCGGGCGAAGAGGCTCGGACAGTTTGGATTGGCGATGTTTTCATTCGCGGTAATGCGGAAGGCACTGACACTTACGAACTCAATAAGAATCTCTTATTGACCGATGGTGCCAGAGCTGACTCTGTTCCAAATCTCGAAATTGAAACGGGCGAAATAGTTGGAGCCGGACATGCCAGTACGACTGGTCGGTTTGATGACGAACAACTTTTCTACCTCATGTCTCGAGGCATTCCAATGGCGGATGCTCGCCGATTAGTTATTCGCGGATTTTTTGGAGAGATAATTGCGAAAATTGGAAATAGCGATGTTGAAGATAGATTGATGAATCGTGTAGATGAGCAACTTGCGAAAGTAGGCGAGTAAATGTCTATTTCTATACCCTTGTCTGATTTGGCTCCAGGAAAGCCGGTAAAAATACAGGTTGGCGAAAAGGAAGCTTGTGTAGTCCGAATCGAGAGCGAAGTATTTGCAGTATCTGACATGTGTAGCCATTCAGAAGCTTCACTTTCAGAAGGCGAAGTCTCCGATCATAAGATCGAGTGCTGGTTGCATGGCGCTGAGTTTGATTTAAGGACGGGTGCAGCGCTTACTCCGCCAGCAACCGATTCGCTAGAAGTCTTTTCAGTAACCCTAGATGGAAACACCGTAACAATTTCAGAAAATGCCAGGACGAACTAAGGAGAAATAATGTCAACGTTAGAGATCAAGAATTTACAAGTTGGAGTTGAAACCGAGTCTGGCATCACTGAAATTTTGCGTGGCGTGGACTTAACCATCAAATCAGGCGAAGTGCATGCAATCATGGGGCCAAATGGTTCCGGCAAATCAACGCTTGCATATTCCATTGCCGGACATCCGAAGTACACAATCACAGGCGGAACCGTCACGCTCGATGGTGCAGATGTCTTAGAGATGAGCGTTGATGAAAGAGCAAAGGCTGGACTCTTCCTTGCGATGCAGTACCCAGTTGAAGTGCCAGGAGTTTCAGTTGCCAATTTCTTGCGAACTGCTGCAACAGCGCTAAGAGGCGAGGCGCCAAAAGTCCGTACCTGGGTTGGCGAAGTTAAAGAGGCAATGTCAAAACTTGCTATGGATCAATCGTTTGCTGAACGTAGCGTTAATGAAGGTTTTTCAGGTGGTGAGAAGAAGCGTCACGAGATTCTTCAAATGGAGCTCTTAAAACCGAAAATCGCGATTCTTGATGAAACAGATTCTGGTCTTGATGTTGACGCACTGCGAATCGTCTCAGAAGGTGTCAACCGGGTAAAAGCAGAACAGAATCTTGGAATTATGTTGATCACTCACTATACGAGAATCTTGCGATATATCCGTCCGGACTTTGTTCACGTTTTCGCTGGTGGCAAAATTGTGGAAGAAGGTGGGCCAGAACTAGCCGAAAGACTTGAAGAAAAGGGCTACGCAGAATACGTAAAGGCCTAAGAGTGTCAAAAGTGCTTGATGTAAAACTCATTAAGTCGGATTTCCCAATCTTTAATCGTCGGATTAGAGATGATCAAAAGCTGATTTATTTGGACAGTGCAGCAACTTCACAGAAACCCGAAGTAGTTGTAAATGCCGAGAGAGATTTTTACTTCAACCACAATGCTGCTGCGCATAGAGGAGCTCATCAATTAGCCGAAGAAGCAACTGAGCTCTTTGAGAATTCCAGAAGCATTACAAGTCGATTCATCGGCGCAGGGAATCAGGATGAAATCGTCTTTACTAAATCGGCAACAGAGGGGATAAATCTAGTTGCCTACTCATTGAGTAATGCCGAAAAGGGCTCAAAGTTCCACATAAAAGAAGATGACGAAATCGTAGTCTCTGAGATGGAACATCACGCCAATTTAGTACCTTGGCAAGAATTAGCTCGTCGCACTGGAGCTCAACTTCGTTGGTTCAAAGTTACCGATGAAGGAAGATTAGATCTCAGCGATTTAGATCAAATCATAAACGCCAAAACTAAATTGATTGCATTAACTCAGCAATCTAACGTCTTGGGAACTATCAATAATTTGCAGGAAATATCGGCTAGAGCAAAGTCTGTAGGCGCCCTTTTTCTAGTAGATGCCTGCCAGTCAGTGCCGCACTATCCAATAGATGTAATCGAACTTGGTTGCGATTTCCTAGTCTTCTCAGGACATAAAGCATTAGGTCCAACCGGTGTTGGAGTTCTTTGGGGAAGAAAAGATCTTTTGGATGAGATGCCGCCTTTTCTAACGGGTGGATCAATGATTGAAACTGTCACGATGGAGAGTTCAACATATCTTGACGCTCCAAAACGTTTCGAAGCCGGAGTTCCAAATATGGCTCAAGCTGTCGGTCTTGCGGCAGCTATAACCTATTTGCAAAAGATTGGTATTGAAAATATTCATGAACATGAAATGCGATTAACGAAATTGGCTATTGATGGCCTTGTTCAAATCGATGGCGTATCAATTATTGGACCTAAGGATTTAACTAATAGGGGAGCAGTAGTTTCTTTTGCTGTGGATGGTATACATCCGCATGATATTGGACAGGCTTTAGATCAATATGGCATAGCAGTTCGAACTGGCCATCACTGTGCTTGGCCGCTTATGAAGAGGTTCAACTCAGTTGCAACAACTCGTGCTTCGTTCTACCTCTACAACGATTTAGCGGATGTTGAGGCTCTGCTAGATGGAGTAAATCGAGCAATTAACTTCTTTCGTGGTAAATAATTATGGAACTAGATAACCTGTATCAAGAAGTGATTTTGGATCACTATAAACGACCAAAGAATAAAGAACTAAAGCCAAATCCGACTGTCCAAGTCCACCATGTAAACACTAGCTGTGGTGATGAAATCACCCTTAATCTAAAACTCTCTGAAGACTTCGTAGAATCTGTAACTTGGATCGGTGTAGGTTGTTCAATTTCTCAAGCCAGCACTTCTGTGATGTCAGAATTACTTACAGGTAAGACCACTTCAGATGCATTAGAACTGGTAGATGAGTTTCAAAGAATGCTTCAAAGCAAAGGAAGTGATCTAGGAGATGAATCAAGACTTGAAGATGGAGTGGCATTTGCTGGGGTTGCTAAATTTCCGGCTCGTGTAAAATGTGCTCTACTTGGGTGGATGGCTTTTAAAGACGCTGTCTCTCAAGGCTTAGAGAGGAAGATTCAATGACAAACAAAGCTTCACTTGCAGATGTTACAGAAGCGATGAAAGATGTCATTGATCCTGAACTTGGTATTAATGTCGTTGATCTTGGATTAATTTACGATGTTGCAATCGACGACGAGAATATAGCAACTTTAGACATGACGCTTACCTCGGCTGCTTGCCCGTTACAAGATGTAATTGAGGATCAAACTCGTTCTGTTCTTCAAGATCTTGTAAATGATGTCCGTATCAACTGGGTATGGATGCCGCCATGGGGTCCAAACAAGATTACTGATGATGGTCGCGAACAACTTCGTGCTATCGGATTCACCGTCTAAAGTAATCTAAGAAGCCAGTACAGTTATGGCGTGTCTCAACATGCCATGTGGATGTCTCTTCGCTCTTTAACTTCTGATCAAACGGTAAAGGAGCAAAAGCTAAAAAAGGGCACAGTCTCTCGAATATTCTCCTATGCAAAACCTTATAAAAGATCAATTATATTTTTTCTCATAACAGTCGTTATTGACGCAGTTCTAGTAGTCGCCAGCCCTTTAATATTGAAGAAGCTAATCGATGAAGGCGTAATTCCTGGTGACTCCAATCTGGTTACGCGCATGGCATTATTAGTTGGACTTATCGCAATCGCAGATGCGATATTTAGCTTGATTGGCCGTTGGTTCTCTTCAAGAATTGGCGAGGGTTTAATTTATGACTTGCGTTCAGAAGTTTTTGGACACGTGCAAAGACAGTCAATAGCGTTCTTCACTCGCACGCAAACAGGAGCTTTGATATCAAGAATCAATTCAGATGTTATCGGTGCGCAACAGGCGTTTACCAGCACTCTATCGGGAATAGTTAGCAATGTTTTAACCCTCTTACTTGTTGCTGGCGCGATGTTCTCTCTTTCTTGGCAAATCACGATATTCTCATTATTACTCTTACCGATTTTCCTCCTTCCAACACGATGGATTGGCAGGAAATTACAAGGACTTACTCGCGAATCTTTTGGCGTGAACGCCGAAATGTCTACAACCATGTCGGAGCGTTTCAATGTCGCAGGTGCATTGCTAGTAAAGCTTTATGGTGATTTCGAAAAAGAAAAAGCCGAATTCTCTAAGAAAGCACGAAAAGTTGCAGATATAGGTATTTCGATTGCTTTACTTCAGCGATTCTTCTTTATTCTATTGACTTCTATTGCTGCAGTCGCAACGGCGCTTGCCTATGGCGTTGGTGGTAATCTGGCTGTAAATAAAGAAATTACGCTTGGAACTTTGTTAGCGATAACAACCCTTCTAGTGCGCTTGTATGGACCTTTAACTGCACTATCGAACATTCGCGTGGATGTGATGACAGCCTTAGTTTCTTTTGAAAGAGTATTTGAGGTTCTCGATTTAGAGCCCATGGTGCGCGATAAGCCCAAAACCGTTGATATTTCAACTTCACAGCTCTCCATCAGCTTTGAAAACGTGCACTTTACCTATCCGAAAGGGAGTGAGATTTCGCTTGCCTCCCTTGAATCTGCGGCACGAGAAGCACAAATGGAATCAGGTGAAATTCTTAAAGGAATTACTTTTGAGATTCCCGCCGGAAAAATGACGGCCCTAGTTGGTTATTCCGGTTCTGGAAAATCCACCATAAGTAGTTTGATTCCAAGACTCTATGACGTGACCTCCGGTTCTATAAAAATTAATGGAACCGATTTACGTGATTTCCGATTAAAATCTTTACGTAATGCAGTAGGAGTGGTGACGCAAGATTCACATATGTTCCATGAATCAATTGCGGCAAATCTAAGGTATGCAAAACCTGAGGCAACGGAAGATGAGCTAATAGCGGTATGCAGATCAGCACAGATTTGGGATTTTGTGAAGACTCTTCCAAATGGTTTGGAAACTATTGTTGGAGACAGAGGTCATCGGTTATCAGGGGGCGAGAGACAAAGACTTGCGATTGCTCGACTACTTCTCAAATCGCCACAAATTGTTATTCTTGACGAAGCTACTGCACATCTGGATTCTGAAAACGAAGCCTTAGTGCAATCTGCATTAAACGAAGCTCTACAAAATCGCACCAGCCTGGTAATTGCGCACAGACTCTCGACAGTGCATCACGCTGATCAGATTATTGTTTTGGATTCTGGAAGCATTGTTGAAAAGGGAAGGCATGAAGAATTGATATCAGCAAAAGGCGCATATGCTGATTTGTACAATCGGCAAGTATTTGCGAGCAAATGATTATTGATTTTTTCTAGAAAGTCCTCTAGCTCTTAATTCTTCACGCACTACAAGGAACCATCCAAAAAGTACAAAGATGGCAAAGAGCGCCCATTGCACTGTGTAAGCCAAATGTGGACCTGCGCTTAGTTCAGGCAACATAGTTGGATTCTCAGGGTCAAAGGTTTGGTTGGATGACGTAATTAAGTCAATATAGAAATCCTCTGTACTAATAGATTGAGAGTTATTCCATTTCTGAAGAGTTGATTTTCCATCTGAATTTGGAACTGCGAAAACAGTTCCAGAGATTTGTTTTTCTATATTTTCATATCTAACTCGTCCCGTAATTGAAACTCGTTGAGTGTTTACTTTCGAGACAATCGGTGGTGTTTTAGCATCAGGCCCAGGCTCTACCCAGCCACGATCAATCCAATACTTCTTACCTATTTCCGAAATAAATAGAGTGACAACTCCAAAACCATACTGACCATTGTTATATCGATTTCTAACTAAAATCTCACGTTCCGGATCAAAACTACCTTCCAGCATGACTTCACGCCAGGCAACAGATTGACTATTCATTTCAAGAAGGTCTGTTTCCGCAATAGATGGCTTGGCAATATTTGCTTCTATCAAAGCATTAAACGAGCTACGCGCCAGATGTCTGTCGTATTGCCATTGAGCCGCTCTTAAGCAGAGCGCAATCAGTAGAATTGCAAGTAAGGAAATACCAAAAAGTTTTTTCATCTACCAATTTCGCGACGACGATTAAAGAGAAGTTTAGTTTCTCCTTTTATTGTTTCTCGTCCTGCATTGGCGACAATCACGGATATGTACGGAAGCGTGACAGCCCCAATCAGAAAGAACCAGCGATAAGGGCTTGGCGTAAAGACTGCTAAGAGAAAGCAGGCAGTTCTGATCATCATTGAGTAGAAATATTTCCGTTGGCGGGCAGGAATATCTTCTGATAAGCCAGTTTGGGCTTCGGTAATTTTGTGGATCTCTGGATTTTCCCGCACGGGGTAACGCTAGATGGATTCATGGACCTTCGCATATCGTGCGGATTTGGCTACGCGTGGAAAATGCCGGTAATCTTGAGGTATTGGTCAACCGACCAAGATGAAGTGGAGCTAGCCGCTCCCACCTCCTCATATATAGGTGAGCTGGTCAAGACGGGATCTTCTGTTTTGCGCGGCGCTCTCTCATCCGAAATTTGAAAGGGATAGTTATCAGCGCAATTGAGCCAAGAATCAATGATCGAATTCGCGTACCTGAAATTCGTTTGATTGGCGCGGCAGGTGAGCAAGTTGGAGTTGTTGCAACAGAAGTTGCTTTAAAGCTGGCAGAAGAAGCCGGTTACGATCTCGTTGAGATTGCTCCAGAAGCTCAACCACCTGTCTGCAAAATCATGGATTTTGGAAAGTACAAGTATGAGATTGCTCAAAAAGCACGAGAAGCTCGACAAAATCAAACCCACATCGTTGTAAAGGAAATTCGAATGGGTTTGAAAATCGAGAATCACGATTACGAAACGAAGCGAAATCATATCGAAAAATTCTTACTCAGTGGCGACAAAGTAAAAGTAACTGTTCAATTCAAGGGTCGCGAACAAACAAGACCGGAGATGGGGTTCAGACTTTTGCAACGACTTGCAGAAGACGTCGCAAATTCAGGATTCGTCGAGTTCTCTCCGAAACGAGAGGGCAGAAGTATGACGATGGTGCTTGGTCCGCTTAAGAAGAAGAGCGAAGCTGCAGCAGAGGCGAAGCGTCGCGCTGCCGCAGTTAAGAACGAAGCAAAGTAATTTAGGTTCAAGTAAGGATAAGGAGCAGAAATGCCAAAGATGAAGACACACAGCGGAGCGAAAAAAACTTTCCGCGTTACCGGCTCTGGAAAAGTAATGCATGAGAGAGCAGGTAAACGTCACTTGCTTGAGCGAAAGTCATCAAGACTTACTCGCCGCCTCTCGAAGGATGCAACTGCAAATGATCGAAATTCGTTTTCTGCCAAGCGCTTGCTTGGTCTGAAGTAAGGGGGCGTAAAAGATGGCTAGAGTAAAGCGCGGAGTACACGCAGCTAAGAAACGTCGTACCGTTCTCGAGCGTGCCAGCGGATATCGTGGTCAGCGTTCGCGTCTATTCACGAAGGCGAAAGAACAAGTAACTCATTCGATGATCTATGCGTTCAATGATCGCAAAGATAAGAAAGGCGATTTTCGCCAACTTTGGATCACCCGTATCAATGCAGCTGCTCGGGAAAATGGCATTACCTATAATCGCCTAATCCAGGGACTCAAGAGCGCTGGAGTAGAAGTAGATCGCAGAGTTCTCTCGGATCTGGCTACTAATGATCCAAAGGCGTTCGCTCAGCTTGCAGAACTAGCGAAGAAGAACGTAAAGGTTTCTTAAAGGTGATTACGAGCCTTCACTCGCCACATGTAATGGCAGTGAAGGCTCTTCTTGGTTCAAGAAGCAGCAAAGAGCGTCGTAATTCTGGTCGTTATGTAATTGAAGGTGCTCAGAATGTTAATTCCGCGATTGCCAATGCGCCAGAATCCGTAGAGAAAATTTACTTTACCTCCGAGAGTCGAGATCGAATCAACTCGTCTTCATGGAATGGCGAACTAATTGAGGTTGCGCCCAATGTAATGAAAGCTATGTCCGACACTGTCACGCCGCAGGGCATAGTTGCAGTAGCAAAGATTTTCGATTCTGATCTTTCACTCAGTAGCTTAAAATCACTTAAGAATCCCAGAATTGCATACTTCTGGGAGATTCAAGATCCGGGCAACGCGGGAACTGCAATCAGAGCCGCTGATGCTTTTGGTTTTGACCTGGTTATCTTTTCGGAGAATTCGGTTGATGCGTATAGCCCAAAGGTAATTCGATCTACTGCTGGTTCATTTTGGAATCTACCTGTTCTTGAAGATATTACAGGAGAACAAATACTCGATTTATCCCAAAGCCTAAACATTCGAATCTTTGCAACTTTTGCAGAGGCTGATCTTTCGCTAAAGGATGCGGCATTCTCTTGCCGCGAAGAAGGCTCAATCTGGATTTTTGGTAACGAAGCGCGGGGCATCCCGGACTCTCTAGTGGCCACTTTAGAACCCATAAAAGTTGCAATCCCAATGACAGGTGGCGCAGAAAGCTTAAATTTGGCGACGGCGGCCTCAGTTGTTATGTATGCCGTGGCTAATACCTAATTGCCACAGTCTTCAAAAGCATCGTTAGTAGAATCTCCAGGTGTCTTCCGCGAGTATTGATCCTGCTGATATCGAGAAGCTTCAGGTTGAAGCGATATCAGCGATAAGTGAATGCAAAACCCTAGAAGAGCTTAAGGAAGTTAAGTCAGCTCATGTAGGCGATAAGTCACCAATTGCGAAAGCAAATCAAAGTCTTGGAAAACTCCCAATTGAATCCAGAGCCTCCCTTGGCAAAGTCATTGGATTAGCGCGTGCCAACATCAATCAAGCCTTTGCAGATCAAGAGAAATTTTTAGAATCCCAGCGCGATACCGTTTCACTACAAAAAGAGAAAGTTGATGTTTCAATCTCGCCGAGGCGCAAAAAACTTGGTTCTCTCCATCCCTTGACTTCGTTACGTCACGAAATTGAAGATCTTTTTCTTGGAATCGGTTATCAAGTTGCTGAAGGTCCAGAGCTTGAATCTGGTTGGCTGAACTTCGATGCTCTTAATATTCCTGAAGATCATCCAGCAAGAACCATGCAAGACACATTTTTTGTTGAACCATTAAAGTCAAATTTAGTTCTTCGCACTCACACCTCTCCGGTACAGATTCGCACGATGTTAGAAAAGAAACCACCCATCTACGTAATTTGCCCTGGACGTACTTTTCGCTCTGACGACTTAGACGCAACCCATACGCCTGTATTCAATCAAGTTGAAGGTTTAGTCATAGATAAGGGAATCACTATGGCGCATCTAAAGGGCACTTTAGATTTTTTTGCTTCACAAATTTTTGGCAAAGAAGTAAAAACAAGAATTCGTCCATCTTATTTTCCATTCACAGAACCAAGCGCGGAAGTCGATTTCTTCTTCAATGGACGTTGGATTGAATGGGGTGGATGCGGATTGGTAAATCCAAAAGTCTTAAGGGCGTGCGGAATAAACGAAAAAGAGTATTCTGGATTTGCATTTGGGATGGGACTTGAAAGAACTTTGATGGTTCGCAATGGAATAACAGATATGCACGATATTGTCGAAGGCGATATTCGCTTTTCGCAACAGTTCGGAAGCGGGATTCGATGAAAATTCCTCTTTCTTGGATTAGAGAATTTGTTTCGATACCGAAATCGATTGGTATAGACCAGATCACCGCAGCGTTTGTCCGAATTGGATTCGAGGTCGAAGGTGTATTCAATCCGGCTGAAAGTATTTCCGGTCCATTACAAGTAGGAACCGTCAAAAGCATCGAGGAACTTGCTGGTCATAAGAAACCGATTCGATATGTGGGATTAGACCTAAATGAAAAAAATATTAGATATGTAATTTGTGGTGCAACTAATTTTAAGGTAGGCGATCAAGTCGTAGTAGCACTTCCCGGATCAGTATTACCGGGCGGTTTTGCCATTTCCGCAAGAGAGACTTATGGAAAATTAAGTGATGGGATGATTTGTTCCTCAAGAGAACTTGGCTTGAGCGATGAGCACAGCGGAATCATTGTCCTGGAAAAGACGTTCAAAAATGGTAGCGATGCGCTTGTAGCAATTGGCGCAAATGACTCAATATTCGATATTTCCATTAATCCGGATCGCGGTTATGCAATGTCCGTTAGAGGACTATCTAGAGAATTAGCAATGGCTCTTAACGTGCCATTTAAAGATTATGACTTTAAGAAATTGAATAGAACTTTGACACAAAAAGCAAAACCAAAATCAGGCAAGAAAGTTCAAGTTGAGATTGCCGACAAGACGGGAGCGGACCATATATTTGTTCGCACTCTTGTCAACTATGACGTTAATAGAAAATCACCATCATGGATGACAAGTCGACTAAATCAATGTGGAGTTCGTTCAATATCTTTGGCTGTTGATGTAACAAATTACGTAATGTTGGAACTTGGCCAGCCTCTGCACGCTTTTGATGCATCTAAAATTAAGGGTAAGTTAATTGTGCAACGGGCAGGTAAATACGGTGAGATTCGCACCCTTGATGGACAAAAACGAAAACTTTCGCCTGCGGATTTATTGATTGCCGATCAAAATGGACCCTTGGCTCTTGCAGGAATTATGGGTGGGCTAGAAAGCGAAATCGTTGGCACAACGAAGGAAATTGCGCTAGAAGCGACTCACTTTAACTCTCAAGTGATCGCGCAAAATTCACGTAGACATATGTTGACTTCAGAAGCGTCCCGACGTTTTGAAAGGGGAGTCGATCCGCAGCTTGCCGAGCTCGCGTCAGCAAGAGCAGCACAATTGTTAATTGATTTGGGCGGGGCAACTTATGTTGGCGCTACTTCAAAAGGAGTTATTCCAAAAATTTCCGCTATTTCATTGGTCCCGAAAGAAATCTCCCAGCTCGTTGGAACAAATTATTCTGTTGCAGAAATTAGCAGAGCATTACTTGCAATCGGTTGCAAGATTTCAAAAGCAAGGAATATTTGGCGTATTACGCCTCCAAGCTGGCGACGGGATTTAGAAAATATTGCTGACTTATCGGAAGAAGTTGCAAGATTCTATGGCTATGACCGAATTCCCTCGGTACTTCCACATCCACAAACAGGGGATCGATCTGGTCTTACTTATTTGCAAAGGCGCAGGCGCGATATTTCTCTAAGCTTGGCTCAAAGGGGTTTTACTGAAGTTCAGAATTATCCATTTACGAATGAGAAAGAATTGAAAGTGTTCGGTTTTACTGGAGATCGAGCAAAAGCTTTTCGAATCGCTAATCCAATTTCAGACGAGTATCCATTATTGCGAACTCATCTCTCACCTGGATTACTTGCTACAGCAAAACGGAACCTTGACAGGGGTGCCAAGTCTGTAGCGCTCTTTGAAAGTGGATTGATTTTCAGAGATATCAAGCCTCTCAAGGAATCCATTTCACCTGCGACAATCAAGAGACCTACAGATAAAGAAATATCCGCTATTTATGAGAACGTTCCATTTCAATCTTTACATATTGGCGCAGTAGCCGTCGGCGAGATTGAGGAATCAGGCTGGTGGGGCAAGGGTCGTATAACTTCATGGCAAGATGCAGTCGAGATAACCGATGCTTTGCTCGGGGAAATTGTTGAAGATTTCACAATCAAGAACACTGAACTTGCGCCTTGGCATCCTGGTAGATGCGCTGAATTTATTGTCGACAATAAAGCGGTAGCTCATGCTGGCGAAATACACCCAAGAGTATTGGAAAGTTTGGGTTTGCCTGAGCGAACGATCTTCTTTGCAATCGTCCTGGATGCACTGCCAAAACGCGAGCAAGTAAGAGCAAAACCAGTCTCAACTATGCCAGTGGCAATTCAAGATATTTCACTTTTCGTGCCGAAGCATGTTCCGGCAACAGAAGTTTCAAAAGCTTTAGTTAGCGGAGCGGGTCCGCTATTGGAGAGCATCGCACTCTTTGATCGATTTGAAAATGATTCTGATGAAATCTCGTTGGCCTTCACTTTGACTTTTAGGGCACCTGATCGGACCTTAACCAGCGAGGAAGTCTCTGTATTGCGAGAAAAAGCCGGCCAGTCAGCTGTATCGAAAATTGGAGCGCGCATAAGAGGCTAATGTATATTTATGCATAGATTTGCATTATTATGCATCAACTCGTAAACTGTAAAGATGAAAGTAGGCGTTGTAGGCGCAAGTGGTTATGCGGGAGGCGAACTCCTTAGGCTCCTTGCCCATCATCCTGAATTTGAAACTTCCTACATCTCTGCCGGATCCAATGCTGGGGAAGAAGTAACTTCCGTCCATAGCCACCTCACTTCATTTGCTGGAAGAAAGTTTTCAGAAACGAATACTGATGAAATTTCCGAACTAGATCTCGTATTTTTAGCATTGCCTCACGGTGAGTCCAAGAAAATTGTTGAAGGTATTCAATCAAATACAAAAATAGTTGATCTCGGCGCTGATTTTAGATTGAGCGATGAGCAGAGTTGGCTTAGATATTACGGTGGAGATTACGCAGGTAAGTGGATCTACGGATTACCTGAGCTTCCGGGGCAAAGAGAAAAAATTAAGAGCGCTACTCGTATTGCGAATCCAGGATGCTATGCAACAGCGATTACATTAGCAATGGCGCCGGCTTTACAAAAGGGTCGTGTAGAAAGTTCTGACATTGTCGCCGTAGCGGCAAGCGGAACAACAGGAGCAGGTAGATCAAATAAGGTTGGATTGAGCGCAAGTGAAATTATGAATTCATTGACTTCATATAAGTTTGGTGGCGTTCATCAACATATTCCTGAAATTGAAGAGAACCTACAAGCGATTTCTGCAGATAAGGTGAAAATTTCCTTCACGCCAGTTCTAGCTCCAATGCCCAGAGGAATATTGGCTACAGTTACAGCTAAATGTGATGAAAATATCGAAACTGTTCGAAAAGTTTATGAAGATGTATATCAAGATGAAAGTTTCATCAAAGTTCTTCCTGCAGGACTGATGCCAGAGACTTCTTCACTGACTGGATCTAATTCAGTCCACATTCAAGTTGCGATTGACGTAAACACTTCTCGATTAGTTGTATCCGCTGCAATTGACAATCTTGGAAAGGGTGCAGCGGGCCAAGCAATTCAAAATGCCAACTTGATAGCTGGTTTGCCAGAAGGTTTCGGCCTTTCCAGTATGGGATTAGGCCAATGAAATTCCCTAAAGGTTTTGTGGGCGCTGGAGTAAGCGCCGGATTGAAAAGGAGTGGTGGGAAAGATTTAGCTCTTATAGTCAATGAGGGACCGGAATTTTTTTGCACCGGAGTATTCACTTCCAATCAGGTGGTAGCAGCTCCCGTAATCTGGACAAGAAACTTGATGTCAAAAAATTCGATTCGAGCCGTCTTAATCAACAGCGGCGGAGCCAATGCTTGCACTGGTGAATCGGGTCTTGCAGACACGGAATTATCTGCCCAAAAGGTTTCAGAAAACCTAAACGTTGCCAAGAACGAAATTGCAATATGTTCGACTGGGATGATTGGCGTTCGACTGCCAATGAATTTGATAATTCCCGGTATCGAATCGGCCGCAAGGCAATTAGCAGATGATTCACTAAAAGATTGTGCGGACGCGATAATGACAACCGATTCCAAAAACAAAATATCTGAAACCAAGATTGGACCGGAGATACAGGTAATTGGATTTGCAAAGGGGGCAGGAATGTTGGCCCCCTCTTTAGCCACGATGATTTCTGTAATCATGACCGATGCAAAAGTCGATCCTAAAATCGCCGATCAAATCTTTGCGGAAGTTTGTGAAAAAACTTTTAATCGAATTGATTCGGATGGTTGTACTTCTACGAACGACACAGTCCTATTCCTAGCTTCAGGTGCTTCGGGCATTATGGCAGGTGAAGATGAACTACGTGAGGCGCTTTTTGCGGTAGCAGCAGACCTTTCTCGCCAGTTGATAAATGATGCTGAAGGAAATACAAAAGTAATTGAAATCAAGGTAGTAAACGCGAAAAGTGAACGCGATGCAGTTGAAGTAGGTAGATCTTGCGCGAGAAATAACCTACTTAAATGTGCGATACATGGCGAGGACCCCAACTGGGGTCGAGTCTTGGCAGCCATCGGTACCACTAATGCAGTTTTCGACCCGCAAAAGATTGATGTTTCACTAAATGGTGTACTCGTCTGCAAAGAGAGCCAATCTGCGCAAGACAGATCGTTAGTTGATTTAAGTGGCAGAGAAGTTCAAATCCTTATTGATTTACATTCAGGCAAGGAGAGCGCTTCGATTTTGACTAATGATCTTTCTGCCGATTACGTCCATGAAAATTCGGCGTATTCAACATGATTCTCATTAAACTTGGGGGCCATGCTTTAAGTGGTTCTACGAACTGGATTGATACCCTCAAAAAGCACTGGCTTAAAGGTACGAGGTTCGCAATTGTTCATGGCGGTGGACCACAAATTGATTTAGCGCTAAAAGCCGAGAAAATAGATTCGGAATTTCGTGATGGATTAAGAGTTACGAGCGAATCAGCCATGAAAATCGTCTCATCAACTTTGACTGGAACAGTTCAAAGGAGCATTGTTGATGATTTAAGGAGATTCAAGATTCCAGCCGTCGGTATTTCAGGTACAGATGGAGGAATCATCTCTGCTGTTCCTAAAGATAATGGAAAATATGGTCTGGTTGGTGATGTAACTTCAATAAATATAGATTTAATACAGCTACTATTGAATGGAGGATTCATACCAGTAATTTCTCCAATCGCCAGTGGTGAAAATGGCGAGAGTCTAAATGTAAATGCCGATATCGCTGCTGGTGCGATAGGTGGAACTCTCGAGGCTGACGAAGTAATCTTCATGACTGATGTTCCTGGAATTTATAGGAATTGGCCGGAGAAGAATTCAATTATTGAAAAAATCTCGATTGATGAACTTGAGTCAATGAGTTTTGTTGATGGCATGATCCCCAAAGTAGAAGCCGTTAGAAATGCGATTAATAGCGGCGCTAGTTCTGCAAGAATTATTGATGGCAAAGATGATGCAGCTCTGGAATTAGCTTTGCAGAATTTAGGTGGGACATGGATTCAAAAATAAGAAGGAGCAGATTCGCAAAACGCTGGACGCGAAGCATGCAAGCTACATATTCCACACCTAGATTGCTACTGTCTAAGGGCCAGGGTGCATATTTATTTGATTCGGAAGGATCAAAATATGTTGATTTCCTCGGCGGTATTGCAACGAATGCATTAGGTCATAATCATCCCAAGATCGTAAGAGCCATAAATTCACAAGTTAAGAAACTTGGTCATGTCTCGAATATTTATGCACATGACCCAGGGCTAGTGCTAGCTGAGAATTTATTAAAGATGACAGGGGATGATTCATCCCGGGTTTATTTCTGCAATTCAGGCACGGAGGCGGTAGAGGCAGCAATCAAGTTATCTAGATTAACGGGTAGAAAACAAATTATTTCTGCACATGGTTCATTCCATGGAAGGACCATGGGCTCGTTATCTTTAACTGCGCAACCAAAAAAACAAAATCCATTCAAACCTTTGCTTAAACATATTAAGTATGTGAAGTTCGGGGACCTTAAATCTCTGGAGAGAAAGATAAGTCGAAGAACAGCTATGGTCATCCTTGAGCCCATAATGGGTGAGGCGGGAGTCATCGTTCCGCCGAATGGATACTTGAAGGGCGCACGTGAACTTTGTTCGAAATACGGTGCTTTACTCGCCTTCGATTGTGTTCAAACTGGAATGGGCAGAACCGGAACTTGGTTCGGCTATGAACATGAAGGAATAAATCCCGACATCATCACATTGGCAAAAGGAATTGGCGGTGGTCTTCCATTAGGGGCGATGATCACTATCGGAGAGAAGAGCAACCTTTTCCAACCAGGTAGCCATGGAAGTACTTTTGGCGGTAATCCTATTTCTTGTGCAGCAGCAAACGCCGTAATCTCTGAAATCAAAGAGAAACGTTATCTGCTCTCAAATGCCAAAAAAGGTAAATTATTTAAGGAAAGTATTAAGAATATCTCTGGCGTAAAGGAAGTCAGGGGAAGAGGTCTTCTGATTGGAATTGAATTTACAAATCCAATAGCCGATAACGTGGTACTGGAAATGGAAAAAGCTGGATTCTTAATAAATTCTGTCAATCCAAACACAATTCGAATAGCACCTTCGTATTTGATCAAAGATAGCGACATCAAAAGATTTACTGAATCCCTCAGAGAAATCGTAGGAGGATCATTAAATGAGTAAAGCCCTATCGAGTGCAGCACGTCGAGCTCTGATTGTCTCTCTGATTAACAGGGGGCTCATTCGATCTCAAAAAGATTTAGTAAAACAATTGAACAAGGCTGGCGTTAAAGTAACCCAAGCTACAGCTAGTCGAGATTTGGAGACTATTGGTGCAGTACGCGGCCCAGATAACAACGGAGAAGTTCGCTACCAAATGCCTAATGAAATTAGCTCTAGTAATCCCTCAGAGCGTCCAATTAACAAGATTTCCAATAATCTTATTTTGAGAGTGGAAAGCAGTGGCAATTTAGTTGTAATTGGTACGCCACCAGGTGCTGCTCAAATGATTGGTGGATCGATAGATAGAGCAATGGCTAGGTACGAAATAAAGCAAGTTATTGGAACCATTGCAGGTGATGACACGGTTCTAGTGATTGCCAAATCAAGCAATGGAGGGGCCGTTGCTAAACGTGAACTTCTTTCTTTTTTTGACAAGAACATCGGCGCAAGTGGAAGGGTGGGTAAGAAGTAATGGCGCTCTGGGGTGGAAGATTTAACTCTGAAATTGATAATGCCATGTTTGCTCTTTCTCAGAGCACAGCTATTGATTGGCGATTGGCACCATACGACATCGCTGGCTCGCTCGCACATCTTGGCGCGCTAGAGAGAAACGCTTTGATTGATTCGAAATTGGCTGGTGAAATTCGAACTGCGCTTCTTGACATGATGAATGAATTAAGAAATGCAACTCTTAAACCAGACGTTAAAGATGAAGATGTTCATTCTGCACTGGAAAGAATCCTTATAGAAAGAGTTGGCCCGCAAGCCGGCGCGATTCGAGCTGGCAGATCAAGAAATGATCAAGTTGCTACAGATTTCAAGCTCTTTCTTTTGGATCATATGTTGCTTATCGGAGAAGAGTTGTTGAAATTGTCACGCGCCATTTTGACTCAGGCTTCGTCACATGTGAGAACTATTTCACCGGGATTTACCCACTTACAACATGCTCAGCCAGTCACATTTGGCCAAGAATTAGCTAAGCACGCTTTTGCAATTGAACGCGACCTGGACAGAATTGAGAATTGGCAGAGAAGAAGTAATTTTTCTCCACTGGGCGCAGGGGCGCTATCGGGAAGTTCACTTCCAATTTCGCCTGAACAAACATCGAAAACCCTCGGTTTCTCTAGTCCGATGTTAAACAGTATTGATGCAGTCTCAGATCGAGATTTTGCAGCTGAAGCACTATTTATACTCTCGCTAATTGGCGTTCATCTCTCTCGCATAGGTGAAGAGTGGGCAATCTGGTCGACTTCTGAATTTGGCTGGGCGATTCTGGATGATTCGTTTGCAACTGGATCTTCGATAATGCCTCAAAAGAAGAATCCAGATGTTGCTGAATTAGCGCGCGGAAAAGCGGGTCCATTAATAGGTAATCTCATTGGAATGCTCGTCACTTTAAAAGCATTACCTTTTGCCTACAATCGAGATCTACAGGAAGATAAAGCTCTAACTTTTTCTTCGGTTGATCACTTATTGAAATTGTTACCTGCTGTAACGGGAATGGTTGCGACTACGAAATTCAACATTGAAAAGATGCGCTCGAGCGCACCAGATGGCTTCAGTCTTGCAACCGAAATTGCTGACTACCTGGTGCGCAAAGGAGTGCCATTTCCGCAAGCGCATGAGGCGGCTGGAAAATGCGTGCAAATTTGCGAGAAGAAACGAATTGAATTAGACGAGTTAACCGATGCGGATTTTGCGACTGCGCATCCGCTTCTCGATTCAAAGGTTCGTTCCGTGCTAAATCTGGATAGTGCCGTATCTGCACGATCTTCTATCAATGGCACCTCAGAAATTTCAGTAACTAGCCAGATTGAAAGCGTGAAACGGGACTTCATCCGCCATGAGAAATGGATATCCGACGCCGCGAAACGTTTTTCGGGCATGATGAGCCAATGACCAGCGCACTTCTAGACGATTTAGAATGGCGTGGGTCTATCTCGCAGACAACTGATCGCAAAGAACTTGCTTCTTTTTTAGATAGCGGCAGCAGGACCGTTTACCTAGGAATTGATCCAACTGCTCCGAGTATTCATTTAGGCAACTTGGTCGCATTGACTGTGCTCCGCAGATTTCAATTAGCCGGACATAAACCAATTGCCCTTGTCGGAGGGGCTACGGGCCTAGTTGGAGATCCAAGTGGAAGAAATTCGGAGCGATCTCTTAATGATGAAACCGTTGTGGCGCAATGGGTGACTCGGATCCGAACTCAACTAGAAGGATTTTTGGATTTCACGGGCAAGAGTGCTGCCATTATGGCGAATAATCTCGACTGGACTGCGCCAGTATCTGCACTGCAATTCCTTAGAGATATTGGAAAACATTTCTCGGTAAATCAGATGTTGGCAAAAGAATCAGTTTCGGCTCGCTTGGAATCGGGTGGAATTTCTTATACGGAATTCTCATATCAAGTTTTACAGGCCTTTGATTACCTGGAATTGAATCGCAGAAATCAATGTGCCTTACAAATTGGCGGTAGCGATCAATGGGGAAATATCGTCGCTGGTGTTGATCTAATAAGGCGCGTGGAAGGCAAGAGTGCGCACGCTTTAACTATTCCTTTGATGACGAAGAGTGATGGTTCAAAGTTCGGAAAGACGGCAAGCGGAGCAGTCTGGCTGGACGCTGAGATGACTTCACCTTTTGCATTCTTTCAATTTTTCCTAAATTCGGATGACCGAGATGTAGAGAAATTATTAAAAGCTTTCTCCTTTAGACCAAGAAATGAAATTGAAGAATTACTTGAATCATTAAAGAGTAATCCAGGTGCGCGGGAAGCTCATCGAGCACTCGCTCGAGAGGTTACAACTTTAATTCATGGCGAAGATGAAACTAATCGCGTGGAAGAAGCAGCGAAGGCGTTGTTCGGACAGAGCGAGTTAAAAGAATTAGATGTGAAGACTTTACAAAGTGCTCTCTCTGAATTGCCTAAAGTTGAATTAACAAAAGGAGTTGATCTACCGTCCTGGGTCGACTTGATTACTTCTGCTGGAGTTGTGGAATCAAAATCAGCTGCTCGAAGAATTATTAAAGAGGGCGGCGCCTACTTAAATAATATGAAAGTTCCTAGTGAGGAATTTGCCCCTTCGAAAGATGATTTGCTTCACGGCAAATTCTTAGTACTGCGTAAAGGAAAACGAGATTTGGCGGCTGTAGAAGTAAAATAATTTGCAGTAAACGCTTTGCTTGATTAGACTTGCCATCCGCTACGAAATCGGACTTCAACACCAGGCCGAGTAGCAAATTTCCCCAAGAAACCAAGGTTTTCTCGAGATTTGGGCTCTTTCCAGAGTATGGAAGGGCGTAAAAAGCCTTAAAAATAGGGCGATTTGACCGAATCTGGCTTGAGGCCTAAGTTTCTCCTTCTGCCTCCAAAAGGGGCAGAAAAGGTCGTGCC